>CAYYOE010000368.1:0-3325 GCA_964473055.1 uncultured Rhodobacterales bacterium
CCCGCACCATCGGCCCAAACCCCGAAGGAATGATTCATGACTGACACCGTATACCCCAAAGACCGGACGGCGCTTCTGTGCATCGACCCCTACAACGACTTTCTCGCAGAGGGCGGCAAAATGTGGCCGGCCCTGAGCGAGGTCGCCACGTCGGTTGGTCTTCATGCCAACCTGGCCCAGATCCGTGCGACGGCGCGCAAGGCAGGCATGCCGATCTTCATCCTGCCGCATCACCGGCACCACGCCTCGGACTTCGAGGGATGGGCGCACCTCACACCGTCACAGGCCGCGGCGCACGAATACCAGTTGTTCGCCGAAGGCAGCTGGGGTGGTGAATGGTACGAGGGTTTCGGCCCGGAAACCGGCGATATCGTCATCAAGGAACATTGGGGAGCATCCAGCTTCGCCAATACCGACCTCGACGTGCAGTTGCGCCAGCACGGGATCACGCACGTCATCTTCGTCGGGCTGATCGCAAATACCTGCATCGAGACATCGGCGCGCCATGCGGCCGAACTTGGCTACCATGTGACGCTGGTCCGCGATGCAACGGCCGCCATGTCGGCGGAGGCGATGCACGCCGCCCATGACATCAACGGCCCGACCTACGCCCACGCGATTCTCACAACGGCTGAGGTGGAAGGGAAAGTTGGCCGCGAGAAGGCCACATGATCCCTGCGCGGAGAGGCCGATCGCGTGGAATCACGTGACCGCTACGTCTCTTAATCGCGCAGACTCAGAAAATTAGGAGACTTCCATGAGCATGACCAACTCAGACGCGGACGGACGGGGCCACAATCCGCAAGTCCAAGCCGCGTTGGACGCATGGCAACGCGTCTTTCTTCAACGTGATTGGGACGCCCTGCCGGAGCTTCTGGCGGACGACGTGACGTTCCACACCCCCGTCCACGCGATGCCGCTGCGTGGCAAGGATGCCTTCGTCGCCAGCTTGCGGCAGTCGTTCCGCAACTTCGAGAACTTCGAATACGCGAGGGAATTCGTCGGTGCCGAGGGCCATGTGCTGGAGTTTCGCGGCAGCGTCAGCGATGCGGCCTTCACGGGCATAGACATCATCAGCTTCAATGCCGAGGGCAAGGTGACGGACCTCGTCGTCATGATCCGACCCATGTCAGCCATGATGAAGCGCGGGGGAGAGGACGCCCGATGATCCTCGGGCACGCGGCCACGACACTGGTTGCGAAACGCGCGGCCCCGGATATGCCATGGTGGCTTCTTCTTGTCAGCGCTTTCCTCATCGACATCGCGATGTTCACCTTCGTGGCGCTTGGCATCGAGACCATGGAACCGACAGGTGCGGATGGGCCATCTCTTGCCACCAACGTGACCCAGATGACGTTCAGCCACGATCTGGTGCCCCAGATCGGCTGGACCTTGCTCGCCGGTGTGATCGCCTTCGCGGTGACGCGGCGCCGCGTTTTCGCACTGATCGCCATGGCATTGTCTTTGGGGCACTGGCTGGGCGACCTGGTTGCAGGCTACGGGCATCATGTGTTCGGGCCGGACAGCCATGCCATCGGAACTGACTGGTATCATCTGAACCTGCCGGCGGCGCTGACATTCGAGGCTGCTCTTGGTGTCCTTTGCGTCTTTGTTTTCACCCGCGGGAGATCATTCTCGCCGGGCGCACAGCTGGCGCTCTACGGTCTGTTCGGTGTTTTGCCCTTCGCCTTTCTCGTCATCTGACCTCAACTCCTAAATAGTTCAGCGCATTATCGGCGAACTACCCGAGCGTCGGAACCGGAGGTTCGGCCCTTCGTCGCATAAGCGGGGCGGATCGATCAGAAACCAATCCGGAGGCCCCATGGCCGAAGCGCGCGCCGTCTTTCTCGAGGGTAACCTCTTTCGACACATCACGGTGATGGCGCTGACCTCGTCAGTGGGGCTGATGGCGGTCTTCGCAGTCGACTTCATCGACATGGTCTTCATCTCGATGCTGGGCAACGCGGAACTGGCGGCGGCGGTGGGCTACGCAGGCGCGATCCTGTTTTTCACGACTTCTTTTGGTATCGGCATGGCAATTGCGGCGGGCGCGCTTGTAGCCCGGGCGCTGGGACAGGGCGACGCGGAGCTTGCCAAGGCACAGGCTGCGGCTGCGCTTGTCTGGGGTGTGGTTTTCGGCGCGGTATTCGCGGCGGCGGTCTGGCTGAACCTCGAGGCACTGGCGTCGCTGATGGGAGCCACGGGCGAAACGCTGCAGTTGGCCGTTCACTATCTCCGGATCATCGTGCCCAGCCTGCCGTTCCTGATCGTCGGCATGGTCGGCGGCGCGATCTTGCGCGCGCATGGCGATGCGCGGCGCGCTATGATGGCGACGATCTGGGGCGCGCTGGTCAACGCGGTGCTCGACCCGATCCTGATCTTCGGCCTGGGGCTCGACCTGACGGGCGCGGCGCTGGCCAGCGTGGCGGCGCGGCTGGTGATCGCAGGCACGGCGCTGATCCCGATCTTTCGCCATCACGGCGGGCTGGTGCGACCCGGCATACCCGAGATGTCGATAGCCTTCGTGCCTATCGTGACCATCGCCGGCCCGGCGATCCTGACCCAACTGGCCACCCCATTGGGACAGGCAATCGTGACGCGAGCCATGGCCAGCTTCGGCGAGGCGGCGGTGGCGGGCATGGCCATCGTGGGCCGGATGACGCCGGTGGCCTTCGGCGTGATCTTCGCACTGTCGGGCGCCATCGGGCCGGTGATCGGCCAGAACTTCGGCGCGGGTCGGATGGACCGGGTGCGGCAGGCCTGGCGCGACGGGCTGCTGTTCTGCGGGCTCTTCACCGTGGCGATGACCGCGATTCTGTTTGCTCTGCGCGGCCCGATCATCGCGCTGTTTGGGGCCGAGGGGGTGACACGCGACCTGTTGGTGCTGTTTTGCGGCCCGCTGGCGCTGGCGTTCTTCTTCAACGGCGTGATCTTCGTCGCCAACGCGGCGTTCAACAACATGGGCCATCCGTTCCGCTCCACCTGGATCAACTGGGGGCGGCATACGCTGGGGACGGTGCCCTTCGTGCTGGCGGGCGGCGCGATGTTCGGCGCCGAGGGGGTGCTGATCGGGCAGGCAGTGGGCGGCGTAATCTTCGCCGCCGTGGCGGCGGTGATGGTGCGGCGCATGATGGGTGGAGAGGCCGGTGCGCCCGTGACAGAAGAGCCTTTCGACCGCCAGGCGCGACTCATGGGCCTGTTGCACCGTCGCCGCTGACCCCGGCCGGCGCGGCGTCGTCAAGCCCGTCTCCCGCGCGGTCAGCAGCTTTTGGCGGCCGCAGGGGGGCTAGCGCGATCATCGGCGCGGGTCCGGAACCTCTGGTTC
>CAYYOE010000369.1:0-3321 GCA_964473055.1 uncultured Rhodobacterales bacterium
ACCATCGCCATCTGCAGCATCACCTTGAAGGTGTCGCGGATGTTGTCGGCGCCGAACTCCGCAAAGCTTTCCGCGCAGTCGCCGCCTTGCAACAGGAAGGCCTCGCCCCGCGCCGCGCGGCCGAGCGAGCGCTTCAACTTGCGCGCCTCGCCTGCAAAGACCAGCGGCGGATACTTCGACAACTGCGTCTCGACCCTCTGAAGGGCCCCCGCGTCGGGATAGTCGGGCATCTGCACCCTGGGCTTCGCCCTCCAGCCCGATTTCTGCCAGTCGCCCATGGCGTCCTCCGTCGCAACCCTGTTGGCGCTTGTCCTTAACCGCTGCGTTCATCGGGCGCAAAGGGCGATTTGCGTCAACTCTGGTCGTATCCGTGCACTGTTTGCGCTGCCCCCCTTGCATGGAAGCTGCCCCCGTGATGACCATGACGAACCCGAATGCGGACCTGTCCTGCCGTGCCTACGCCCCGAACCCCTGCCGTGCCCGTGTCCGATACCGCCGAACCAAGGCGCTTTGTCTTCCTGCTTCTGCCCCGGTTCACGCTGCTGTCCTTTGCCGGTGCCCTGGATTGCCTGCGCATTGCCAACCGGATGCTGGGCCGCAAGGCCTATGCCTGGATCCTGGCAAGCGAGGGCGGACAGCCGGTGTGCTGTTCGGCCGGCCCGAGCTTCGAGGTCGGCATGGACCTGGCCGAGACGGACCGCGACGACACGATCTTGGTCTGCGGCGGCATCGATGTGGCCGAGATGACGACGAAGCGGGTGCTGAACTGGCTGCGCCGTGAAAGCCGCCGGGGTGCTGCCGTGGGTGGGTTGTGCACCGCGGCGCATACCCTGGCCGAGGCCGGACTTCTGGACGGACGGCGTGCGACGATCCACTGGGAAAACCAGGACAGCTTTGCCGAGGAATTCCCCGAGGTGCGCCTGACCAAGTCGGTCTTCGTGGTGGACGGGCCGCGCATGACGACGGCGGGCGGCACGGCGTCCATCGACCTGATGCTGAAACTGATCGCCGACGACCACAGCGAGGACCTGGCCAATGCCGTGGCCGACCAGTTGATCTACGCGTCCATCCGCACCGATGCCGACACCCAGCGCCTGTCGGTGCCCACCCGCATAGGAGTGCGCCACCCCAAGCTGGCGCAGGTGATCCGGATGATGGAATCCGCGATCGAGGACCCCGTCTCGCCGTCCGTCATGGCCGCCGAGGTCGGCCTGTCCACGCGGCAACTGGAGCGCCTGTTCCGCCGCTATCTGGGCAAAAGCCCCAAGAAATACTACATGGACATGCGGCTGCAGAAGGCGCGCAACCTCTTGATGCAGACCGACATGAGTGTCATCAACGTGGCCCTGGCAAGCGGCTTCACCTCGCCTTCGCATTTCTCGAAATGCTACCGCGCGCTCTACCAGATCACGCCCTACCGCGAACGCGGCAGCCATGCCGAACGCCCGGTGCCGCGCCTGTCGGTCTAGGGCCGGTTCGCCGAAACTTTCTGCTGGTATCGTTTCCGTTGCGCGCACAATGCGCTGCGGGCTTTCCTTTCGTCGGGACCGCGTCTAGGTTTCGTGCCGGATAAGCATCCACACACGGGGAGTGATACAATGAAAAAACTGATGTCGGCCACCGCGCTGACCCTGCTTGCAAGCTCGGGCGCCTGGGCGCAGGAGGAAATCAAGCTCGGCCTCATCATCGGCTTTACCGGCCCGATCGAGACGCTGACACCGTCCATGGCCGAGGCCGCACAAGCTGCCGTTGACGAGGTGAACGCTGCCGGCACGCTGCTTGGCGGGTCCACCGTCACGATGCTGCGCGCGGATTCGACCTGCATCGACGCGGGCGTGGCCGTGGCCGCCGCCGAGAACCTGATCACCGCAGAAGGGGTGAAGGGGATCGTGGGTTCCGACTGTTCGGGCGTCACCGGCGCGATCCTTCAGAACGTGGCAATTCCGAACGGCATCCTGATGATCTCGCCGTCCGCCACGTCGCCGGCGCTGTCGACGGTGGAAACCAGTGGCCTGTTCTTCCGCACGGCGCCATCGGACGCGCGTGAAGGCCAGATCGCCGCCGAGATCCTGACGGACCGGGGAATTTCCTCGATCGCGCTGACCTACACCAACAACGACTACGGCAAGGGTCTGGCCGACGCGATCAAATCGTCGTTCGAAGCCGTTGGCGGCACCGTGACGCTGATGGCCGCACACGAGGACGGCAAGGCCGACTATTCCGCCGAAGTCGGCGCGCTGGCCTCGGCCGGTGGCGATATCCTCGCCGTGGCGGGCTATCTCGACCAGGGCGGCCTGGGCATCATTCGCGCCGCGCTCGATTCCGGCGCGTTCGAGACGTTCCTGCTGCCGGGCGGCATGATCGGCGACAGCCTGCCGCAGAACGTGGGTCCCGACCTGAACGGGTCCTTCGGCCAGGTGGCCGGGTCCGATGCGCCGGGCATGGACACGCTTCAGTCCATGGGTGGCGGCGCCTTCGACGTGAACTCGCCCTACACCGCCGAGAGCTATGACGCCGCGGCGCTGATCATGCTGGCGATGCAGGCGGCGGGGTCGACCGACAGCCAGGTCTACAAGGAATTCATCCTCGACGTGGCGAACGGCCCCGGCGAAGAGATCTTCCCGGGCGAACTGGCCAAGGCGATCGAGATCCTGCAATCGGGCGGCCAGATCGACTATGTCGGCGCGACCGGCGTGGAACTGGTGAACGGCCGCGAAGCCGGGGGCCGGTATCGCGAGATCGAGGTGCAGGACGGCGCGAATGTGACCGTTCGCTTCCGCTGACCGGGCCTTTTCGGTCGATTTGCGACACAGATGCGACAGCCCGGTTGAAGGACCGGGCTGTCCGCGTATAAGCGCGTCAGTTGGGGCGACCCTGGCCGTCAGATGCCGGGGCGCGGAACAGGGTGGGTCGGGCAATGCTCTCGGTCAGGGATCTGCACAAGCATTTCGGCGGTTTCCATGCCGTTGATGGCGCGTCGCTGGATATTGCCAAGGGGTCGATCACCGGGCTGATCGGGCCGAACGGTGCGGGCAAGACGACGCTTTTCAATGTTATCGCCGGTCGTCTGAAACCGACCTCGGGCACCGTGACCATGGACGGCGAGGACATCACCGGACTGCCGCCGCACGACCTGTTTCACAAGGGCCTGCTGCGCACCTTCCAGATCGCGCACGAGTTCTCCTCGATGACCGTGCGCGAAAACCTGATGATGGTGCCCGCGTCCCAGACGGGGGAGTCGCTGTGGAACGCCTGGTTCGCGCGGGGCCGGATCCGCGAGGAAGAAGCCGTCCTGCGCGGAAAGGCGGACGGCGTGCTGGA
>CAYYOE010000370.1:0-3321 GCA_964473055.1 uncultured Rhodobacterales bacterium
TTGATCATCACCGGGTAGCCGATCTTCTGGCTGATCGTGACCGCCTCGTCGGTATCCGCGATCAGCCCCATGTAGCCCGGCACCGTCGAGACCCCCGCCTCCTGTGCAAGCTTCTTGGAAGTGATCTTGTCGCCCATCGCCTCGATGGCCGGGCTCGGCGGGCCGATGAACATCACGCCCTCGGCTTCGAGTGCGGCGGCGAAGGCGCGGTTCTCGGACAGGAAGCCATAGCCCGGGTGGACCGCCTCCGCACCGGTCCGGCGGATCGCCTCCATGATCCGATCTATCACGATGTAGGACTGGGCGGCGGGCGGCGGGCCGATGTGGACAGCCTCATCTGCCATGCTGACGTGGAGTGCATTGCGGTCGGCATCGGAGTAGACGGCGACTGTGGCGATCCCCATCTTCCGCGCCGTCTTGATGACGCGGCAGGCGATCTCGCCCCGGTTCGCGATCAGGATCTTCTTGAACATGGATATCCCCCGGGCAGCTGGCGCCAGGGTTCTGCCCTGGTCGCGCAATGAAAAACGCCACCGGAGCGCAGGGCACCTGTGGCGTTCGCTGAATGGATGTCGATACGGCGGCCCAGGGCCGCGTGGTTTGCCTCAGTAGCGCGGACGGCAGCCCGGCACGTTGGCGTCGTCGCAGAAGACGCCTGCAAGCGCGCCGATGGCGGCGCCGGTCGCCACGTTGTTGTCGGTCGCATCTGCGATAAGCGCACCGGCTGCTGCACCGGCGAGCGCACGCTCACCGTCTGTCTGCAGGCACCCCGCGAGCGGGATGACAAGGGCCGCGATCGCGGCGATTTTCCAAGGATACATGATGCTCTGCCTCCGGAGCTGATTTTTGTTGAGTAATTATCTCCCGGCGGAGTCGCAGTGTCAAAGTCAAAGCGAGTGACTTCACGGCGACGTGCAGATTCCCGCCTCGCGCCGTCGGTTAAAAAGAAAGTTGGCCTGACCCTGGGGGGGTCAGGCCGTAGAGAAGGGGAAGGGTAACGGTTTTCAATTTTGCGGCGGGTCGTCTTGCTGGAGGGTGCCGCCGCAAGGATCACTCTGACGGAACGTCCAATCGAAGCAATCAGTTTGTTAACCGTGATTTCCGGCTCAGCGCAAATCCGCGCGACGGCGCAACCTATGCGCGAAAATCTGCCGATCTTCATGGTTCGTCGAGGCCCTCGAACACCTGCGGAAACGCGGCCCGCGCCTTTGCGACGTTGATCCGCAGCATCGCCTCGTAGCTCATCGGATCAAACGGGTCGCTTGCCGGCACGACTTCGCGCCCAAAGAGCCACGACAGCCGGCCCGCATCGAGGTTCCCCCGCTCGAACGGCTGATCGCCAAAATGCTCCCAGAGCGCAGCCATGAAGGCCTCGTCGGCGCGCCGCTCTGCCGGACGGCGGTCGGCGAAACGCTCGCGGCGCGTCAGCGGTGTAACGCCGCGCGGATTTGCACGCCGGATGACGAACTGGAAATCACTGCTGGGCAAGCGCCCCGGGAAACCGCGGTGCTTCAGCATGACTTGATCCCGCGAACGAACGCGCAATGCATGTCAGTCGGAACGAAGGGTTCGGATGCGAGGCGCCTGGGTCGAGCAGCCACCTCTGCTGGGGGGAGAGTGCCCCGCCGGCCGCCACGGGGCGAATGGTACCGCGGCCCGATCAGGCGGGCCGCGGAGGCATCAAGGGCGCGCTGCGCAGCGCAGCGCGCAACGCCCTCAGTACTTGCCGTAGACCGGCTCCGCCGGGATCGGCTCGGGGGCCGGAGCGGGCTCGGGCTTGGGAGCGCAGGCCGCAACGAAAGCGACAAGGCCAAGGACCATAAGGGACTTTGCGATGTTGGACACGGAATTCTCCTGCTTCGATGTCTCCCCTCGGCCTGCTTCTGCGACTGTGGACCCGGCCAAGGGGCTGTTTTGGTTTCTTGGGCATAACCCGAGTGTATTCTACCCGACGGGCGGCGGCTTGCACAGACGGGCTCCGCAGCCGAAGCGCAATGTGGCGAGGTTGCACCATGGGCCGGCGGCTCTCCGCCGGAATTCGGCCGGACGGGTAGCTGGTATGAAGTCATTCCCAACGGCAAACCTCCCCGTCGATCGTGAAGGCGCCGATGTACTGTGTGGCGTCGGGCGCAGGTTCGCCCCGCGTGACTGGACGGTCGAGCAGGATCACGACGACCGAGGCCACCTCGACACCCATATCGGCGACACGGGCGAGGCCTTCGGTTCGGCACAGGAGTTCAAGGTCAGGCGCGGCGGCAGAGTAACTGACGCCACCGCCTGCAAGATCCGGCGAGAGATAGCGAAGGATGAGCCAGACCGCACCGTCAAGCTGCACCTCGACTGCCGCGTCGAGACGTTCAACCGCAAGTCCGGATGCGGGCAGGACCGCCTGCGCACCTGCGGCAGTCCCCGCGAACACGATGGTTGCCGCAAGGGCAGCAATCCGGTTCATCCCAGCCTCCGGGCGACGCAATCGACTTCCACCAGGGCGCCTACCGCCAATGCCGTCACGCCAATGGTCGTACGCGCAGGGCGGCGGTCCGGGAGGAAATACGACTGGTAGACCTGATTGAATGTCGCGAAGTCGCGCTGGAACTCGGTCAGGAAGCAGCGGCACATCACGACGCTGCTCCAGTCAAGCCCGATACCGCCCAGCACAAGCCCGAGGTTGTCCATCACCCGGGCCGTCTGCGCCGCAATCCCGATGGGCAGGGGCGCGTCTGGCGCGGCCGGGTCGGTCGGCATCTGGCCGGTGAGAAAGACCCAGCCATCCGCCTCGACCGCGTGGGAGAAGGGCGCGACCGGCCGCGGGCCGGAGGCAATCATGTGGAAGAGCATCGGGTCGGCTGCCACGGCGGGGCCTTTCAAAGCGGAATGTTGTCGTGCTTCTTCCAGGGCATCTGCGCCTTCTTCTGGCGCAGGCTCGCAAAGGCACGGGCCACCCGACGGCGGGTGGACTGGGGCATGATGACTTCGTCGACGAAGCCGCGTTCGGCCGCCACGAAGGGGTTGGCGAAACGGTCCTCGTAGTCCTTCACGCGCGCCGCGATCTTGGCGGGGTCATCGCGGTCCGAGCGGTAGAGGATCTCGACGGCGCCCTTCGCCCCCATCACCGCGATCTCGGCGGTGGGCCATGCATAGTTGATGTCGGCGCGCAGGTGCTTGGACGCCATCACGACATAGGCCCCGCCGTAGGTCTTGCGGGTCAGCACCGTGACCTTGGGCACAGTCGCCTCGCCATAGGCGAAGAGGAGCTTCGCGCCGTGCTTGATGACGCCGGCGTACTCCTGCCCCGTCCCCGGCAGGAAGCCCGGAACGTCG
>CAYYOE010000371.1:0-3320 GCA_964473055.1 uncultured Rhodobacterales bacterium
ATCGAGGTGTTCAACGTCCTTGGTGCGGGCGACGGGTTCATGTCGGGGCTTCTGAAGGGCTGGCTCGACGACGAACCCTGGCCGGTGGCGCTGCAATACGCCAACGCCTGCGGTGCCTTCGCCGTGTCGCGCCACGGCTGCGCGCCCGCCTATCCGACCTGGGAAGAATTGCGGTTCTTCCTGTCACGCGGCATCCGGGTGCCCGCGCTGCGCAAGGATGCCGAACTGGAGCAGGTGCACTGGGCGACCACGCGGCGGGGCGACTGGCCGGTGATGCGGGTGATGGCCTTCGACCACCGGTCGCAACTGGAGGACCTGCCGGGCGCCACGCCCGAGCGGATCGCCGATTTCAAGGACGCTTGCCTCGATGCCGCGCTTGCGGTGGCGGGGGGGCGGCCGGGATATGGCATCCTGTGCGACGGACGGCTGGGCCGCGGGGCGCTGTGGCGGGCCGCGGGGCAGGGGCTGTGGATCGGTCGGCCGGTGGAATGGCCGGGGTCCCGTCCGCTGATCTGCGAACCCGAGATCGGGCCCGATTTCGGCGGGCTGGCAGAATGGCCGCTGGACCAGGTCGTAAAGGCGCTGGTGTTCTGCCACCCGTCGGACGACGCAGGCACCTGGGCCGAGCAGGAAGCGACCGTGACACGCCTGTTTCACGCCGCCCGCCGAAACCGGCTGGAATTCCTGCTGGAGGTCATCCCCTCGAAGGTCGGTGCCGTCACCGATACCACGGTGGCTGAGGTGATCGACCGTTTCTATCGCGCCGGCGTGTTCCCCGACTGGTGGAAGCTGGAACCGATGACGTCGGACGCCGCCTGGACTGCCGCCGCCGCCGCCATCGACCGGCACGATCCGCGCACGCGGGGGATCGTGGTGCTGGGGCTTGGCGCGGGCGAGGACGCGCTTGCCGCGAGTTTCCGGCTGGCAGCCCGGCAGCCGCTGGTCAAGGGCTTCGCCGTCGGCCGCACGATCTGGGCCGAGGCCGCACGCGCCTTCCTGTCGGGCGAGTCCGATGCCGCCACCGCGACCGCCAGCATGGAAGCGAACTTCGCGCGGCTCTGCCGCATCTGGGACGAGGCCCGCGCCGGTGCCGGGCATGACAAGAACGACAAGGTGTCATCGTGATCCGCTTCGGAACCAACCCCATCGCCTGGGCCAACGACGACGACCGCACCATCGGCGCGGACATCTCGACCGACCGCATCCTCGACGAGGCGGGGCGCCAGATCGGCTTCGACGGGATCGAGGGAGGCCACCGCTGGCCCGATGACCCCGAAGAATTGCGTTCACGTCTGGGCAGTTACGGGCTGGCTTTCGTCTCTGGCTGGTATTCGTGCGAGCTTCTGGTCCGGTCGGTCGAGGCCGAGATCGCCGCCTGCCAGCCGCATCTGAAGAAGCTGAAGCACAACAGCTGCGACGTCATGATCGTGTGCGAGACATCGAACGCGGTCCATGGACGGCCCGACCTGGCCGTGAACGATCGTCCCCGGCTGGACGCGGCCGCGATGGCAGAGTTCGGGGCAAAACTGGAGGCCTTCGCGGGCTTCCTTGCCGGGCAGAGGGTGACGCTGGTGTATCACCACCACATGGGCACCGTCGTGGAAAGTCCCGAGGATATCGACGCGCTGATGGCCGCCACGGGGCCGGCGACGCATTTGCTGTTCGATGCCGGCCACTGCGCCTTCGGCGGCGGCGACCCTCTGGCCGTGCTGCGCCGCCACGCGTCCCGCGTCCGGCACTTCCACGCCAAGAACCTGCGCGCCGATGTGGCGATGCGCGTGCGGAGCGAAGGAATGTCCTTCCTGCAGGGCGTGGTTGCAGGGGCCTTCACCGTGCCCGGCGACCAGGAGGGCGCAATCGACTTCGCGCCGCTCCTGCGTGTGCTGGCCGAGGCGCGCTATGACGGCTGGCTGGTGATCGAGGCCGAACAGGACCCGACCCTGCGCAATCCGCTGCTCTACCAGACACTGGGGCTTGCGACGCTCAGGCGCCTTGCGCGCGAGACGGGGCTTGTGCCTGCGGGCGGCCTCGTGCCAGCCTGACGCCATGCTGATCGACCCCCGCCACCCGTTCTACCGCCCGAAATGGCGGCGCGTCGTGATCGTCCTGCTGCCCTGGGCCTGGGCGGGGTTCGAGTTCTCGCAAGGCGCGCCGTTCTGGGGCGTGATCTTCGGTGCTATCGGGGCCTATGCGGCCTGGATCCTGATTCTGAACTGGCCGGATGACCTCGACGGACCACCGACCTGACGGCGCTTGCAGGCGTCGCCGCGACCGGGCAGGGAAGTCGCGTCACCCGATGGAGACCGAACGATGTCGACCCTGACCCATCCCGTCCCGACCGTGCCGCTGATCCCCGTCCAGCAATCTGACCTTTTGTGGCCGCTGGCCCGCATCTTCTGCGTCGGGCGCAACTATGCCGAGCACGCAAAGGAAATGGGTCAAGAGGTGGACCGCGCCGCGCCCTTCTACTTCACGAAATCCGCGCTGCATGCGGTGCTGTCCCCGGCCACGGTGCCCTATCCGCCGGGTACCGTGGACTATCACTTCGAGATGGAACTGGCCGTGGCTCTTGGCGCGGAGGGCGCGGTGTTCGGCTATGCTGCGGCGCTGGACATGACCCGGCGGGATCTGCAGATCCGTGAACGCCTGAAGCAACGCCCCTGGGACCTGGGCAAGGATGTCGAGGGGTCGTGTATCGTGGGGCCGATCACGATGGCGACGGTCTTCGGTGGGGTCGGTCCGCAGCGCATCAGCCTGACGCAGAACGACATCCCGCGGCAGGACGCGCACCTGTCCGACATGATCCACGACGTGCCCGCGATCCTTGCGCACCTGTCGGGCTTCTATCGCCTCGGGCCGGGCGACCTGATCCTGACAGGCACGCCCGCGGGCGTGGGCCCGGTGGCGCCCGGCGACCGCATCGAGGGGACAATCGAGGGCTGCGCGCCGGTCGTCCTGACCGTGGCACCCCCCGCCTGACGCCAGCGGGGGGCTGCGCTCCGTGGCGCAGCCCCCCCTGCCGGTCAGCCGAGTTTCGCAAGCCAGGCGTCGAGATGGGGCGCGGTGAAGTCGAGCGTAGCCTGGTCGGCGAAGCGGCCATCAGTCATCTTGGCCACGGCTTGCGGCACCACGACCTCGGGGCACTGGTGGACATCGGCCAGCATCGCCGTCATCACCTGCTTGACCGCGCCTTGCGCCCGAACGCCACCCAGCGCGCCCGCCGAGGTGGTCACGAGGAACACCGGCTTGGCCTTGAACACCGAGTTGTAGCCGGGGCGCGAGGCCCAATCGATCGCGTTCTTCAGCACGCCCGGGATCGA
>CAYYOE010000372.1:0-3288 GCA_964473055.1 uncultured Rhodobacterales bacterium
TCGACCCAGCCCTGGCGGCTGCCGACCATGCCGCAGGCGACGACCAGCGTGCGCTCCGACAGCCATTCGTCCACCAGACCCAGAAGCGCCGGCTCGAAACCTTCGGGGGCCAGCCCGCCCATCCCTGCCTCGGACTGCGCTTCGGCCAGCACCGCGTCATCCGGCCCCATTGCCCACACCCGCAGGCGCGAGGTGCCCCAGTCCACCGCGATCCAGTCGAGCCCGGTCATCCCGTCACCACAACCCCGCCGTCCACCACAAGGCACTGCCCGGTAATGGCGCCGGACGCGTCCGAGCACAGAAACAGCGTGGGGTTCACCATGTCCGCGGGCACCAGTTCCCGCTTCAGCGCCTGCCGCGCCAGATGCGCGGCGACGCTTTCGGGCTTGGCCCATAGTGTCCGCTGCTTGTCCGTCAGCACCCAGCCCGGGGCCAGCGCGTTGACGCGGATGCCATCGGCCCCGAACTCCTGCGCCAGTGTCCGGGCAAGCCCCGTGATCGCGGCGTTGGCGGCCAGATACACCGGGTAGCCCGTGGTCGGCATCATGTAGCTGATCGACGAGTATAGAACGATCGCCCCGCCGCCCCTGCCGTTTGCGAACGCTTCCTGCATCGCCGGGATCACGGCCTGCGCGGCGAACAGGTAGTGCTTCAGGTTCACCGCGATGGCAGCGTCGAAGAAGGTATCGGTCACGTCCAGCGTGCCCATCCGCTGGTCGTTCGCCGCGTTGCACACCAGCCGCGACACCGGCCCATGCGCATCGGCCGCCTGCGCGATGGCGGCGCGCAGGGCGCCCGTGTCCGACACGTCGCAACGGATGAACAACGGGCGCTTCCCCGTCGCATCTGCCATCGCCTCGGCAAAGGCCGCTCCGTCCGATCGCTGCACGAAGGCCACCTTCGCCCCTTGCCGCAGGAATCCTTCGGTAAGGGCCGCGCCAATACCCGACCCGCCGCCGGTGATGAACACCGACGCGCCCGCCAGATCCGAAAACACCGCGCTCACAGCCGTTCCCCTTCCACCACCCACATCGTCGCGGGCCATGCCACGGGCAGTTGCACTCCCGCCTGCATCAGCGCGGCCCCGGTCAATACCAGCGTCCCCGCCTTCAGCGCCACCGGCCCGCGCGACTGCCGTGGCGCGTCGCCCAGGTTCACCAGCCGCACCCGGTAGCGGGCCGAAAGGTCAAGCCCGGTCAGTCGCAGTGGTCGCGGCAGCACCTGCGGGCTGGCCGCGTTCTGCCCGGCAAAGACCACGAAGCGCTCGCCGTCCGCGGCCACCTGCACTTCCGCCGTCACGGCGGGGTCGGGGTGCGGAAGGCGCAGGATATCGGCCTGCATCGTCCAGTGCCGGTTCTCCTTCCACCATGCGGTGACATTCGCCAGCACCTCGGCCTCGCCATCGGTCAGTTCGCGCAGGTCCATCTCGAACCCCATGTGGCGCTGCGCGGCGACCCAGGCACGGAACGCCATGGCCAGGACCCGGCCCGAAGTATGGCTCTGCCGCGGGCCGACATGGCTTCCGGTGACGGCCGCGGGCAGGAACAGCGCCGCATCGTGCTGGATCCTCAGCCGTTCCAGCGCGTCGTTGGAATCGGACAGCCAGACCCGGTGCGTCTGGCCAAGGATGCCGAAGTCGATCCGGCCGCCGCCACTGGCGCAGCTTTCGATCTCGACCCCCTGGTGCGCCGCCCGCAGCCGCGCCAGAAGGTCAAGTACGCCGTCTCCTTGTGAGGCATCCACGACCGGCAGCAGGCGGTTGTGATCCCATTTCAGGTAGTCGATGGGGTATTCGGCCAGAAGCGCCGACAGCACGCCGAAGAGATGGTCGCGCACGTCCGGCCGCCCGAGGTTCAGCACCATCTGGCCCCGGCCCTTAACCTGTTCGGCCAGTCCCAGAGCCCAGTCGGGATGCGCGCGGTACAGGTCGCTGTCGGGGTTTACCATCTCGGGTTCCACCCACAGCCCGAAGGTCATGCCCAGCGAACGGACATGGGCGATCAGCGGGTGCAGTCCGTCGGGCCACTTGGCGCGGTCCACCGTCCAGTCGCCGAGCGACGAGGTGTCGTCGTCGCGCCGCCCGAACCAGCCGTCGTCGAGGACGAAGCGCTCCGCGCCCAGTGCGGCGGCCCGCGTCGCGATCTCGGACAGCGCGTCGAGCCGGTGGTCGAAGTACACCGCCTCCCAGCAGTTGTAGTGGACCGGGCGGGGGCGTGCGGGATCGGGCCATGGCGCAAGGGTGTCGCGCACGAAGCGTTGCCAGATGCGTGCGATGCCGTTCAGTCCGGTGTCGGACCGCGCGATGTACAGGGGCGCCGTCTGGAATGCCGTGTCGGGCTCGTGCCACGCGCCAATGGCATGACCCCACTGCACCTGCCGCCGCCCGTCCGCCAGTTCCTCGGCCACCATCCGGTGCCCACCGGGCCAGCCATAGGCCATGCCGAAGACAACGCCGGCGGTGTCGTTCGCCCCGCTTTCCGGGAACAGGGCGAAGGGCGGATGTTCGTGCCCCGACCGGCCGGTGCGCGCTTCGCGTTCGCGCATGCCGGGCGCCCAGGGCACGCGGTTCAACTGGAATTCGGAGGTCCAGCGGCCCGAGACATCGATGATCGTGTCGGCCGCCTGCGGCCCCGGCAGGACAGGCGCGGCAAGCCACAGCACCCGGATCGCACGGTCAGAGGCAAGGTGCGTCGTCAGCCGCAGCACGCCCGGACCAGCGTGCGCGATGCTGTGCGTCAGGGTCAGGCCATCCCCCGACGACACGAAGGCTATGCCGCCGTCGGTCGGGATGGCACTGTCCAGCCGCATCGCGACCGACAGGGGGCGCGCATCGGACCCCAGCACGACCAGCCCGGCCTTGCCCTGAAAACTGTCGCCGGATGCGCCCGGACACAGCGACACCGACGGCAGCCGGTCGAGCATTCCGCCCGTCAGGTCGCGCGCCTGCGCCAGGACCAGCGCGCCCAGATCCTCGCGGTCCGGCAGGGTGGCCCCCCAGTAGACACAGGACGGAACACCGCCGTCGCTTGCGAAGACCAGCGTCTGGCCGTCGGTGTCGATCCGCCAGGGGCCCCGTGTCGCCGGTCCCGTCACTTCACCGCCCCCAGCGTCAGCCCGGCAATGAAGTGCTTCTGCATCAGGAAGAACATCGCCACCGGCGGCAAGGCGGCCACGATCGATCCGGCCGACACCAGATGCCACTGGGCGATCCATTGGCCGTTGAGCGACGACAGTCCCGCGGTGATCGGCTGGGTGCTGGGGGTGGAGGTCAGCACCGTTGCCCAGAAG
>CAYYOE010000373.1:0-3275 GCA_964473055.1 uncultured Rhodobacterales bacterium
TCTCGATCTTGAAGTCCACCAGCCGGATGCCGACCGCCATCATCACGCCCGACAGAAAGTCGTTCACCCGCAGGGCCAGGGCCACCATGTCGTCGAGGTCCTGCTGCCCGGCCCAGCCGAACGCCAGGATATGCTCTTCCGACACCATCGGGTCGTGCAGCTTGTCGTCCTTGAAGTACCATTCGATGATCGGGCGCGGCAGGGCCTGGCCTTCGGGCAGGCCCAGGCGCCTGGACAAGGACCCGGCGGCGACGTTGCGCACGACGACTTCCAGCGGGATCATCTCGACCTGGCGGATCAGCTGCTCGCGCATGTTCACGCGCTTGATGAAATGGGTGGGCACGCCGATCTGGTTCAGGCCGTTCATGAAGAATTCGGACAGGCGGTTGTTCAGCACCCCCTTGCCGTCGATCTGCGCCTGCTTGGCGCCGTCGCCGGCCGAGGTGTCGTCCTTGAAGTACTGGATGTAGGTGCCGGGTTCCGGGCCTTCATAGAGAATCTTTGCCTTGCCTTCGTAGATCTTCTTCCGGCGTGCCATGGAAACTCCGTCCTCGCGGCACCCGCACGGGCCCGCGTTCAGGTGCGGCATATACGCCCTCCCCCCCCCTCCCGCAAGCGGTGTGGGCATTGCGGAACATCGCGTCGCTCCGTGTCGCCGCTGGTGCCGCAGCCCTTGCGGCGCACGCCCGGTCCAGCCATATCGGGGGCGTCCATGACCCAATCCGGAGACGGCCAGTGACAACCTTCGACGACCGCGAGAACGCCTTCGAAGCCAAGTTCGCCCATGACGCCGAGATGCAGTTCAAGGCCGAGGCACGACGCAACCGCATGATCGGGCTCTGGGCCGCGGAGATTATGGGCAAGTCCGAGGAAGAGGCGCTCGAATACGCCAGGGAAATCATCCGCACCGACTTCAAGGAAGCCGGACCGGAAGTCGTGATCCGCAAGCTGGTCGCCGACCTGGGCGAGCGGGTGACCGAGACCGACATCCGCGCGAAACTGGCCGAGTTCCAGGCGCAGGCCAAGGGACAACTGATGAACGAGGCCTGACTGGCCCGCGATCCGCACCGCGCCTGCCCCGTTCGACCGGGCGGCGCACCGGATCGCCCGCCGCCAGGATCGCACTGCGCCCCACCCGAACACGGTGACCCGATGACCGACGCGCTTTCCCGCCTTCTCGCCGACCGCGACTGGCTTCTGGCCGATGGCGCCACGGGCACGACGCTGTTCAACATGGGGCTGATGTCGGGCGATGCGCCCGAGTTGTGGAACGAGACCGAGCCGGACAAGATCCGCGCGCTCTACCGCGGGCCGGTCGAGGCCGGGTCCGACCTGTTCCTGACCAACAGCTTCGGGGCCAACGCCAGCCGGCTGCGCCTGCACGGCGCCGAGGGGCGGGTGCATGACCTGAACCGCCTTGCCGCCAGCCTGGGGCGCGAGATCGCCGATGCGGCAGGCCGGACGGTGGTGGTCGCGGGGTCGATGGGGCCGACGGGCGAAATCATGGAACCGATGGGCACGCTGACCCATGCCGTTGCTGTCGAGATGTTCCACGAACAGGCCGAGGGCCTGAAGGCGGGCGGCGCCGACGTGCTGTGGGTGGAAACCATCAGCGCGCCCGAGGAATATCGCGCCGCCGCCGAGGGCGCGCGCTTGGCCGGCATGCCATGGGTCGGCACGATGAGCTTCGACACCGCGGGCCGCACCATGATGGGCATGACCTCGGCCGAGATGGTGGCCATGGTGGACCGCCTGCCGCACAAGCCGCTGGCCTTCGGGGCGAACTGCGGCGTGGGTGCGTCGGACCTTCTGCGCACGGTGCTGGGGTTTTCGGCGCTGGGGCCGGAACTGCCGCTGGTGGCCAAGGGCAATGCCGGCATCCCGAAGTATGTGGACGGCCACATCCATTACGACGGCACGCCCGACCTGATGGCGCACTATGCCGTCCTGGCCCGCGACGCGGGCGCGCGGATCATCGGCGGCTGCTGCGGCACCACGCCCGAACACCTGCGCGCCATGCGCGCGGCACTGGACGCCACGCCGCCCGGCCCCCGCCCCAGCCTCGACGACATCACGGCGGCGCTCGGCGGGTTTTCCTCGGCCTCGGACGGGACCGACGGCAATGCCGCCACCCGCACGCGCACCCGTCGCCGGGGCTGACGGCCCCTCAGGGCTTGCGCGCCACGAAATCCACCAGCGCCGACAGCCCCACATGGCCGTCGCCCTCTGCCAGGGTCGCGTCCTGATCCGCCTCGGCCAACACCTCCCAGCCCGCGAAGGCATCGCGCAGAAGATCGAGCGTATAGAGGTTCACCGGATCGCGCGACCCGCCCTTTCCGTAGCCGGGCGCGAGGTGCCGCAGATGGTAGCCGTGGACCAGCGCCACACCCCCCGGCACCAGCGCCTGCGTGAACCCCTCGAACATCGCCGCGCGCAGGGGCGGGGGCGCGAACTGCACGAACACCGCCACCACGGCGTCGAAGGCCTGCGTCCAGTCCCAGTCCTCGACGCCCGCCTGCCGGAACTCCACCGTCACGCCCCGCGCCGCCGCCAGCCGGGCCGCCTTGGCCAGCCCGACCGACGACGGATCGAAGGCCGTCACCCGATGCCCCTGCCCCGCCAGCCAGACGGAATTCCGCCCCTCGCCGTCGGCCACGCACAACACCCGTGACCCGGGCGCGATATGCTGCGCGTGGCGGCGCAGGAATTCGGCCGGTTCGGTGCCGAAGCGGTAGCCGTCGGCGGCGTATCGGTCATCCCAGAAGGTCATGGGCCGCACCCTGCCACGGGCGCCCGCGTCAGAACAGCGACAACTGGTCCGCCCGGCCCGGGGCAACGACATGGGGGCGGGGCGGATGACGGGCACCCGACAACGCCAGAACACTTGCAGAACATCGGCAACTGTATCCGTCCTGCTCGCGCCCCTGTCGCCCATGCGACGCGCGATGTCGCAAATCATCGCCCATCCCGGCCATGAACCCCGCATCACGGCGGGAACGCCCTCTTGCGCGAAGAGCCGCCCCATGTCCGACGAAGACGACCTGATCCTGGCCGACCTCAGCGACGAGGAACTCGTGCCGCAGATGCACGACGACCTCTACGACGGCATGAAGGAAGAGATCGAGGAAGGCGTGCGCATCCTCCTCTCCCGCGGCTGGACGCCCTACGACGTGCTGACCCGGGCGCTGGTCGCCGGCATGAAGATCGTCGGCGACGACTTCCGCGACGGCATCCTGTTCGTGCCCCAGGTGCTGCTGAGCGCCAACGCCATGAAG
>CAYYOE010000374.1:0-3267 GCA_964473055.1 uncultured Rhodobacterales bacterium
ATCGGCTACATCTTCATCTGGAACGCGCCGCTGGTGGACCGGGCGGGCCTGTCGCTTTACGGCCATCCGTTCATCCTTGTCTTGGCGGGGATCGCGGGCGCGGTGCCCATCGCGGTGCGGGTGCTTCTGGGGGCCATGGCGCAGGTGCCGGCTTCCATGCTGCAGGCGGCGGCGCTGCAGGGCGCGGGGCTGGGCCGCCGGATCGCCACCATCGTCGTGCCGCTGATCGCGGCTGCGCTGGTGTCGGCGACGCTCACCGCCTTCGGCGCGGCGATGTTCGACCTTGCCATCAACTCGATCCTGCGCCCGCCCCGGCTCGACGTGCTGCCGGTCTATGTGAACCGCGCCTTCGAGCAGGGCGAATTCGGCGCGGCCACGGCCGCCACGCTGCTGGCGGGAGGCCTGACCGTGGCGATCATCGCCGGGATCAGCACGGCGTCCCGGCTGGTGCTGGCGCGGCTGATCCACGCGCCAGACCGGAAAGGAGCCGGCCATGCTGAGGCTTGACGCGCTGACCCGCAGCTTCAACGGGCAGACCGTGCTCAACGCCGTGTCGCTCGACGTGCCGCAGGGCAAGGTCGCCTGCATCGTGGGCCCCTCGGGCTGCGGCAAGTCTACCATCCTGCGACTGGTCGCGGGCCTCGACCTGCCGGATGCGGGCCGGATCGTGCTCGCGGGGACCGAGATCTCGCGCCCCGGCTGGGCGCTCGAGGCGCGCAGGCGGCGGCTCAACATGGTGTTCCAGGACTATGCCCTCTGGCCGCACATGCGCGTGGCGCAGATTGTGGGCTACGGACTGACCCACTTGACGCGGGCCGAGCGCGAGGCGCGCGTCGCGGCGTTGCTGGACCAGATGCAGATCGCGGCGCTGGCCGACAGGCTGCCCTCGCAGATCTCGGGCGGGCAGCAGCAGCGCGTCGCGATCGCGCGGGCGCTGGCCACCGACCCCGATCTCCTGCTGCTCGACGAGCCGCTGTCGAACCTTGACGTGCAACTGCGCCTCGACATGCGGATGGAGTTCGCTGACCTCTTCGCGCGCGTCGGCAAGACGGTGCTCTATGTCACCCACGACCCGCTCGAAGCCTGTTCTTTCGCCGATCTGCTCGTGGTGATGCGCGCGGGCGGAATCGAGCAGTCGGGCGCGCCGCAGGACCTCTTCGCGCGCCCGCAATCGGCCTGGATCGCCACGCTGGCCGGCTACGACACGCGGATGGCGGGCCTACTGACGGCGTCGCCCGATCCCGACGCCATCGCCGTGATGATCGCGGGGCAGCCGGTAACCCTGCCGCGCGGCGCGCTGGCGGGCACGGCGCGGCCGGGCGACTCGGTGACGGTCATGCTGCACCCGGGCAGCATCTCGCTGGGCTCCACGGCGGGGCCCGAGGCCGCGAACCGGCTGACCGGCCGGGTGCGCCGATGCCTGTTCGAGGGCCGCGACTGGCGGGTCACGCTGGATCTCGGCGCCGCGGGCGCGGCGGCGCTGGCGATGATGTCCCCCCGTCGGCTGGCCGAAGGAGAGCAGGTCGAGATCTGCTTCCCCCGGGATGCCGCCGTCGTGTTTCCCCGCGATTGACCGCAGAGCCTCCGGGATCGCCCGCATGACCCTCAACCCCTCCGCCCGTGCGTTCCGCCCGCTGCACTTCGCGGATCAGCCCGACGCCCTCGGCGCGGTTGCACTGCCGGTCGCCGATCACCTCGTGCGGCGCGGACTTCTGGCGGACGGTTCGCGCCTGACGCTCCGGGCTGGCAACCCCACGGACCGGCTCGAGGATATCCGCGCCGAACTGTTCCGCCACGGCTGGATCGAACCCGAGCGCCTTGAGCAGATGCCGATCACCGCCGGGCCGAAGGGCGAGGAACTGGCGCGGCTCGATCGCAGCGCGCTGCGCATCCTGGGGTTCTGGGCGCAGAAGGTCCACATCAACGGGCTGGTCGGGGTCGGCGGACCCGAAGGACCATCGGTCTGGATCTCGCGCCGCTCGGACCATGCGCCGTCCAACCCCGGCCGCTGGGACACGCTGATCGCCGGCGGACGGGCTGCCGGAAACAGCATGGAACAGACCGCCCTTCAGGAGGGATGGGAAGAGGCGGGGATCGCGCCCGACCTGATGCAGGGCCTGCACCGGATCGGTGAACTGGCGGTGCAATACGTCTCGCCGCGCGGGTTCCACCAGGAGCTGCTCGTCATCTGCGATCTGCCCCTTCCCGGCGACTTCCACGCCGTCTGCCACGACGGGGAGATCGAGGAGAGCGTCCTCCTCCCGTTCCACGAACTGACGGCGCGGCTGGCAGACGCGCGGGCGTTCAAGTTCAGCTCCTTCCTCGTCCTGACCGACCTTGTCGCGCGCTACGCTGTCACCGGAACCCCGGCGCCGGGGGACGGGTGAGGCCCCTTGGCACGGTGCATCGACGGGATCGCGCCGCCGTCGTCATCAAACCGTCACGCGCCGGGACTACCGCAGGTCCCGAGAGGGTGGGCCGATGTCACGTGCAGTTTGAATCGATTGCGGCGCCTGTGGTGCCGCACGCCATCTCGACACGAAGTCTGACCTTGTCCTACGGACAAGCCCGCATCCTCCAGGGGATCGATCTGGCGCTGCCACGGGGGCAGACGCTCGCGCTGCTCGGGCCGTCCGGCTGCGGCAAGACGACACTCCTGCGGCTGGTGGCGGGGCTTCTTTCGCCCACGTCGGGCGAGATCGCGATTGACGGCCAGCAGGTCGCGGGGCCGGGTCACTTCGTGCCGCCGGAACGGCGCGGTCTGGGCATGGTGTTCCAGGACTACGCCCTGTGGCCGCACCTGACGGTGGCGGGCAACGTGGCCTTCCCGCTGGAGATGGCGGGCGTCGGCCGGTCTGATCGTGCTTCCCGCGTGGCCGCGGCGCTCGACCGGGTGGGTCTGGCCGCGATGGCCGCACGCAGCCCCTCTGCGCTGTCGGGCGGGCAGCAGCAGCGCGTCGCCATCGCCCGCGCCATCGTGGGCGAGCCGCGCATCGTGCTGTTCGACGAGCCGCTGTCGAACCTCGACCGTGAACTGCGCGAGACGATGGTGGCCGAACTTGGCGGGCTGATCCGGGGGCTGGGCCTGACCGCGGTCTATGTCACGCACGACCAGTCCGAGGCGCTGACCCTGGCCGACCGCGTCGCGGTGATGGCGGCGGGGCGGATCGCGCAGCTCGCGACGCCCGAGGACCTCGTGGAACGCCCCGCCAGCCCGCAGGTGGCCGAGTTCCTGCGGCTCGGCGCGGTCCTGCCGCTCGCGCGGGA
>CAYYOE010000375.1:0-3260 GCA_964473055.1 uncultured Rhodobacterales bacterium
CGCGCAGGCCGGCCCGCGCCAGCTTGATCGCCGAGGACAGCGCCACGATCGCCGCTTCCTGTCCAAAGACCACACGCTTGAGCGAAGCCTCGAGGTCGCGCAGGACCTCGGCGTCGTTCTTCGACACGTTCTTGGGCGGGATGCGCGCGATCTTGGCGACCACCGCCTCGATCTCCTTGGCGCCGATGGTCTTGCGGCGCTTGGATTCCGCCACGAGGTGCTGGGCTGCCCCGGCCTCGTCGATCACGTCAATGGCCTTGTCGGGCAGCTTGCGGTCGTGGATGTAGCGCGCCGACAGTTCCACCGCCGACTTGATCGCATCGGCCGTGTAGCGGATGTCGTGGTGTTCCTCGAAGTAGGGTTTCAGGCCGGTCAGGATCTTGACCGAGTCCTCGACCGAGGGTTCGTTCACGTCGATCTTCTGGAACCGGCGCGACAGGGCGCGATCCTTTTCGAAGTGCTGGCGGAATTCCTTGTAGGTGGTGGACCCCATGCAGCGCAGCTTGCCGCCCTGCAGCGCGGGTTTCAGCAGGTTCGATGCGTCCATGGCACCGCCCGACGTGGCGCCCGCGCCGATCACGGTATGGATCTCGTCGATGAACAGGATCGCATCGGGATGGTTTTCCAGTTCCGACACCACGGCCTTCAGACGTTCCTCGAAATCGCCGCGATAGCGTGTACCGGCCAGAAGCGCGCCCATGTCGAGCGAATAGATCGTGGCACCTGACAGCACGTCCGGCGTTTCGCCCTGCACGATCTTGCGCGCGAGTCCTTCGGCGATCGCGGTCTTGCCCACGCCGGGATCGCCGACCAAGAGCGGATTGTTCTTGCGGCGGCGGCACAGCACCTGGATGGCACGCTCGACTTCGGACTCACGGCCGATCAACGGGTCCACTTCACCCACCCGGGACTTCGCGTTCAGGTCGATGCAGTATTTCGCCAGCGCGGAATCCTTGTTCTCGCCGGGGTTGGCCTTGGTCTGGCCGGTGCGCGATTCGTCTTCCTCTTCGTCGGTGGCGCCGGTCACAGGACGGGTTTCGCCGAAGGCCGGGTTCTTGGCGACGCCATGGGCGATGAAGTTCACCGCGTCGTAGCGGGTCATGTCCTGTTCCTGCAGGAAATAGGCCGCGTTCGATTCGCGTTCGGCGAAGATGGCCACCAGCACGTTCGCGCCCGTCACCTCGGTCCGGCCCGAGCTTTGCACATGGATCGCGGCGCGCTGGATCACGCGCTGGAAGGCGGCGGTGGGAACGGCTTCGGAACCGTCCACCGTGGTTACCAGGGTGGACAGGTCGTCGTCGATGAAATCGACCAGCGTCTTGCGCAACTCGTCGAGGTCGACGTTGCAGGCGCGCATGACCTTCGCCGCGTCGGGTTCGTCGATCAGCGCAAGCAGCAGGTGTTCGAGCGTGGCCAGTTCGTGCCGCCGCGCGTTGGCGAGCGCGAGTGCTGCGTGGATGGCCTGTTCCAGTGTGTTCGAGAAGGACGGCACGCCACTTGCTCCTTGATCTGGGACCGAAAGGGGATGCCCCGCCCGATCCTTTGCCTCATCTGCTTAAAGTTCGGTGGAATTCGCCGGGCTTCAAGCGGTTTCTCTGCCGCACCGGTCACAAATCTTCGCGGTCCGGTCATCTTTCAGGCAAGTCACGTGAAAATTCGGCAGGGCAAGGCTGCCCTCAACCGGTGAATGAATCCTTGCGGCGGCGCACCTCGGCGAAGACCTCCGCTGGCGCGGTATCGGGCATTCCGACGGTCGCGCGCACGCCAGGTTCGTTCGCCCGCAGGAAAGGGTTGGTGGCAAGTTCCTCGGACAGGATCGAGGGAACCGTAGGCCGCCCTTCGGCGCGAGCCGCAGTAATTGCAGCAACCCGAGAGATAAGGTCTGGGTTGCGCGGTTCAATGGTCAGGGCGAAACGCGCGTTGCCGGCCGTGTATTCGTGGCCCGAACACACCACGGTAGCAGGCGGCAGCGCAGCGAGTTTCGACAGGCTTTGCCACATCTGCGCAGCCGTCCCCTCGAACAGGCGCCCGCATCCCAGAGCCATCAGACTGTCGGCACTGAACAACAGGCCGGACGCAGGGAAATGGAATGCGATGTGGCCGACGGTGTGGCCCGACACGTCGAGGACGTGGCCCGCCTCGCCCCCGACCATGATCGTGTCACCCTCGGCCACCGCCCGGTCAAGCGGGGGCAGACGATGACTGTCGGCGCCGGCGCCCGTCACCCGCGCGCCGGTCGCGGCGACGAGGTCGGCCACGCCCTGGATGTGGTCGTCGTGGTGGTGAGTGATCAGGATGTCGGTCAACGTCCAGCCATGGTCGGCCAGCGCGGCCAGGATCGGGGAGGCTTCGGGCACGTCCACGGCAGCCGTCGCGCCGGTCGTCGGGTCGTGGATCAGATAGGCGTAGTTGTCCGCAAGGCAGGGGATCGTGACAAGCGTCAGGGGCATGGCGCGTCGGGTCCTTGTTTTCTATGGTCGGGCACAGCCTTGCCGATCCGGGGACGGCCTGCAATGCATCTCGACGTGCTCGACCTGCGCAATTTCTACTATCGCAGCCAGCTGGGGCGGGCGGCGCAGAAGGCCGTGCGCGACCAGGTCGTCGGGTTCTGGCCGCAGGCCGATGGGCTGACGGTGGTGGGGTTCGGCTTTGCCGTGCCGCTGTTGCGCCCGTTCCTGGCCGATGCGCGCCGGGTGATCGGGCTGATGCCCGCGCAGCAGGGGGTGATGGCCTGGCCCGCGGGAATGCCCAACGTCAGCGTGCTGTCGGAGGAGGTGCTATGGCCGATCGCGACCGGCAGTGTCGACCGGCTGGTGATGCTGCACGGGCTGGAGACGTCCGAGAACCCCTCCGCCCTGCTGACCGAGGCGGGCCGTGTGCTCGCCGACAACGGGCGGGCGCTGTTCATCGTGCCGAACCGCGCGGGCCTCTGGGCGCGGAGCGAGGCGACGCCCTTCGGGTTCGGCCGCCCCTATACGCCCAGCCAGCTGGACGCGCAGTTGCGCCGCCACGGATTTGTCCCCGAGAACCACCGCGCGGCGCTGTTCCAGCCGCCGTCGAAACGCCGGTTCTGGCTGCGCAGCGGGGCGTTCTGGGAACGATTGGGCCAGCGGCTGCCAGCGCGCATCGCGGGTGGGGTGCTGATGGTCGAGGTGTCGAAGCAGGTCCACGCGCCCACGCGTCCCGGCCTGCCCGAGGCCGTACGACGGCCCATCCGCGCGCTGGAGGGGCTGGCGACACCGGGGCCGCACCCGGTCTAG
>CAYYOE010000376.1:0-3258 GCA_964473055.1 uncultured Rhodobacterales bacterium
GACAGGATCACCAGAAGCGCCAGCAGCACGAGGCGTGGCTGACGGAAGAACAGCGTGTCCATGTCTGTCACTCCGCCAGATCAGAGGCGAGTTCCGCCAGAACAAACTGACCCGGGGCGACGCGGTCAGGGGCCTCGGCCACGATCCGTGCACCGGGGGGGAGGTCGCCGCGCAGGAACACGCGCGCGCCGTCGCTGTGGATCACCTCGACCGCCGCTGGCAGGGTGCGGTCGCCCTCGGCAGTGGCCTCGACTGCCATCACCGACCATGCCCCCCGCACGCCTTCGCGCAAGGCGCTTAGCGGGGCCCAGAACCCCGGATCGTCCACTGTCTGCGTCAAGAGCAGCGCGACCGTATCGCCCAAGACGGGTCCGGCACCCTCTGGCAGCGCCACAACGACGGACCTGCTGCGGGTATTGGGGTCAAGATCCGGCCGGATCTGGCGCAGGGTTGCCACCAGTTCCACACCGCCCAACTCGAGGGTGACGGTGCCCCCCACCGCCAACCCAGCGGCCAGTTCCGGTGGCAGACCGACCCGGGCGCGGGCGGGGCTTGCGTCGAAAAGAACAAGAACGGTCTGGCCCGCGGCCGCCGTCTGTCCGGGGTCAGCCATCCGCGCGCCGATGCGGGCAGGGTAGGGGGCGAACAGCACCGACTTTTCCAGACGCACATCAACGCCCGCAATGCGTGCGCGCACCGCCGCCATCCCGGCCTCGGCCCGCGCCAGCGTCAGCCGCGCATCGTCCTGTGCCGCGATCGAGCGAAACCCCCGTTCGGTCAAGGCGTCGTTGCGCGCCAATGTCAGCCGGGCAAGTTCTGCATCCGCGGCCAAGGCTGCCAGTTCCGCCTCGAGCGCCGCGCGTTCCGGGATCAGGGCGCTGGTGTCCAGCCGGGCCAGCGCAGCGCCCGCATCGACGACATCGCCTTCCTCGACCAGCACTTCCGTGATGCGCCCGCCCAGTTCGAACCCCAGATCGGTCCGGGCAGCGGCCTCGATCTGGCCGGTGAACCGGCGGGTGACGGTGTAGCCCGGTGTCAGGTCTACCGACATCACACCCACGGGCGTCCGTGGGGCCGCGACGCCGGGGGCGCCGTCGCCCTCCGCTGCGATCAGGGAAAACCCTCCGATGACGGCTGCGGCGGCGGCCCCGCAGACCATGAGCGTCACCGTCACGGTCAGGACCCGACCAAGCGCCGTTCGAAGGCCTGATGCTGTACGCTTGGTCATGGGTGGGATGCTCCGATAAAGTTAGATGTGCTTACATATGTTAGAATCGCTCACTTTGGCAAGTGACATTCGTTCATGCTTGATCAACACGTCTGAGCGGTGGGTTTCATCGACGGGTCTCACCTGTCGGGCAGCAGGTGAATCCGCTGCCCGAACGCCGCCTCTATGGACGCGGGGCGCAAGGGAACCCGGATCAGGTCGCCACCCATGAATGGAGCGACCTGATCGGCAAAGGTCGTGCTGTTGATCCAGCCGTCCTGCCCGCCGAGCAGCACGAAAAGGTTCTCGTCGATGTCGCCCATGTCGGACAGGTGCCGCGCCTGCGCGCCGAACATCGTCAGATGCGGCTGGTCGGTCAGGTCGTGCGCGGTTTTCAGGATCGTCTCGCGACTGCCCGAGATCGGCAGTGTCGTGATGTCGTAGCGACGCCCGATGATGGGCAGGTTGCCTAGGACATGGGTGACGCGCAGCCGGTGCAGGTCGCCCCACCGGGTGCCCTGGGTGGCCAAGGCGCCCGCGGGGCGCAGGGCGCGGGTCAGGACCTGGGCGCGGGTCCGAGGCGGCAACAGGGCCAGATCCTCGGTCAGAAACAGCGGAAGGCGGCCAAGGGCGGCATAGGTCTCCCATTCACCGCCGCGCCCAAGGGCGTCGTAGGTGAGGGGGACGAGGGCGGTGATCAAGCTCTCGAAGATCGCAGGGGCCTCGGCGTCCGCATGGTACGCCCCGTCCCACGCCAGAAGGGTGTCGCGCGCCTGCCGTTCGGGCGACGCCTGCAGCGGCAAGGCGCGCAGGTCGGGCGCGACCGATGCCAGGAATTCCACTGCCACGGGGGACACCACATCAAGCTGAATGTCGGCGAGATCGCGCAGACTGGCGTGCGGCAGTCCGGCCAGAAGCGCGTTCAGCCGCTTGATCCGTTCGTCCTGCAAGAACACCCCGCCATAGGGGCGCTGCCCGTCGGGTGCAGGGCGGTTGTTGGCCGAGGCGATGAAGCCCTGGCCCGGGTTCATGCTGTGGGGCAGGTCACGGCCATCCCAGAGCCTGCGCCAATCGTGATCCGACTGCGCGGGCGAGGTGATGATGTCGAACCCCTGATCCGGTGCGCGCGCGGGCACGCGGGCCGCGGTGACGGCCCCGATGGTGCCGGCATCATCCGCCGCCAGGAAGGTCAGTGGCGGAAAGGCGAAGCCACCGACGGCCGCCTGGAACTCCGGCACGCTGCGGGCGCGCATGGCATCCAGCAGGGCGGTCGTCTCGTCGGTGACGGTGTGGCCCGTCCAGCGCACAGCGAAGGTTCCCTCGGTTTCCGACAGAAGATCGAGGTCGGACAGGATCGGGCCGTAGGGTGTCTGTCGCGTCACGCGGTGCGCATCGGGCAGAAGCCGCACGCCGATGCGATGCCGGGTCGCTGAGATCAGGGCAGGGTCCAGCCCGCTCACATCCACCAACTGGCTGGTGCGCGCCCGCAGATTGGTGCCACCCCAGGCCAACCGCTCGTTCCGGCCAAAGGCGAAAACCGGGGTTCCGGGCACCATCATCCCCACCAGGTTGTAGCTGGGCGACCTGAGGCCGGCTACGATCCAGGCATTCGGAAAGATGAAGGCCAGGTGCGGGTCGCTGGCGATCAGGGCAGCACCGGTGGCACTTCGTTCAGGCCCGAGCACCATGCTGTTGGACCCCGATCGTCCGGTCAGCGCCGCAAGTTCCGCAAATTCGGCAAGGACCGGGCGCTCTGCGAAGGGCATGGCCTCTGGCAACGCGGTCACAGCTTGCGCGCCGCCCGGATCCCCTTGGAGGATCCGCAAGGTGAGCCTGTCCCGCAGTTCGGCATCCGGGATCGACAGGATGCGCAACAGGAAATCCCAATTCAGGTCGATGCCCGACGCGCGCCCCAAGGCAATCGAATCCTGCGCGGTCCACGGCTCCCAACCGATCGCGAGCACCCTGAATTCATGCGGGGGCTGCAGGGCGATCTGGTGCGCCGCCCCATGATTGACGCCCGCGACGTAGCGATCCATCCACGCCCGCGT
>CAYYOE010000377.1:0-3254 GCA_964473055.1 uncultured Rhodobacterales bacterium
CGCCATGGGTCAGCGCCTCGGCGATCGACTTGTAGGCGTCTTCCAGCTGCGTGTACTTGCCCACGATCGCCACCCGCACCTGCCCCTCGGCGTTGTGCAGCCGGTCCATGACGTCGTGCCAGCGGTCAAGGTTGGGGCGCGGCGCCGGCGAGATGCCGAAGGCGTCCAGCACCGCCTGGTCCAGCCCCTCGCGGTGATAGGCCAAAGGTGCCTCGTAGATCGACTTCAGGTCATAGGCGGCAACCACCGCTTCCGTCCGGACGTTGCAGAAAAGCGCGATCTTTTCCCGCTCGCGGTCGGGGATCGGGTGTTCCGACCGGCAGACCAGCACATCGGGCGCGATGCCGATGGACTGCAACTCCTTCACGGAATGCTGCGTGGGCTTGGTCTTGAGCTCTCCGCTCGCCGCCAGATAGGGCAACAGCGTCAGATGCATGAAGATGCACTGCCCGCGCGGCTGCTCGTGGGCGAACTGGCGGATCGCCTCGAAGAACGGCAACCCCTCGATATCCCCCACCGTGCCGCCGATCTCGCACAGCATGAAATCGACTTCCGTATCGCCGATGCGCAGGAACTCCTTGATCTCGTTCGTGACGTGCGGAACCACCTGAATCGTCTTGCCCAGGTAGTCGCCCCGCCGCTCCTTCTCCAGCACGTTGGTATAGATCCGGCCCGAACTGATCGAATCGGTCTTGCGCGCGGGCACACCGGTAAAGCGCTCGTAGTGCCCAAGGTCCAGATCGGTTTCCGCGCCGTCGTCGGTGACGAAAACCTCGCCATGTTCGAAGGGGCTCATCGTACCGGGATCGACGTTCAGGTAGGGGTCGAGCTTGCGTAACCTTACCGTGAAACCACGGGCTTGCAGCAGGGCACCCAGCGCGGCGGATGCCAGTCCCTTGCCCAGTGAAGACACAACACCGCCGGTGATGAAGACGTATCGCGCCATGTTCCGGGGCCCCCGTGTCTGCCGATTCTGCGGGCCGGGGCGCGCCTTGGATCGCCCCTCCACGGGATTTGACGTCTAGTCGGTTTGGGGGCGGGCCACAAGGCCGATATCCACCAGATGTCGTGGCGTCAGGGGTTGGGTTCGACTACCTCTGGCCCGGTTTGATCGGGTTCCCCTGTCGCGGCAGGCGGATCGGGCTGAACCGGCGGGGCACCCGGCACACGCAGCACGACATAATCTCCACCCGCGCCCAGGATGTCGCGCCGGTCCAGTTCCAGTGCATCGTCCATCAGGCCGGGAACCGCCGCCAGGTGGCGCGCCCTGCCGACGACCACGACCGTGTCGTGCGCGGCCAGACGTTCTGCCAGGTCATCGGGCGTGGCAACCTCGTCCACCGCCTGCCCGGCATAGAAGCTGAACACCCCGGAATAGGTGCGATAGGCCACGGGGTGCGCGCCCGCCGCCGCCTCGTTCCGCAGGATCGTCGCGGGGGCGATGGTGGACAGGCGGCCATCCAGCATCGGCAACGTCAGCAGTACCTGCGACGTGGCCCACAGGCCCATCACCACGGCCAACGCGGGCATCGCCACTTTCGGCGCGCGGCGCAGCGCGATGGCCGTCGCGGCGGCCCCCAGCAGCAGGACCGCGCCCAGCGTCGGCGCCCACCATGGCGCAGGTGTCGCACCCGACACCGCGAGCCAGACCATCCCGGCTGCCAGCGCCACCAGCGCCACACCCACCCCGACCAGCCCGCGCGGCAGGCCCGGTGCGTCCGAGGTCAAGACCAGCCCCGCCAGCATCGCCAGCAGCGGCAGCAGCGGCAGGACATAGATCGCGACCTTCCCGCTGAGCGACGACAGCAGCACGAAGATGCCCAGGCTCCCCAGCACCAGGAATGCCTGCGCCCCAGCCTCGTGCCGCACGCGCCACAGGCCCGCCAGCCCGCGCGGATCGAACGCCCGGCCCGGCGCTGCCGCGACCAGCGCCACCCAGGGCAAGGCCAGGATCGGCAGCATCCACAGATAGTAGTGCCAGGGTTCCTTGTGGTGGAACGCATCGGTCGCCCGCGCCACCACCTGTTCGCCGATCAGCCGCTCGGTCAGGAACCCCGCGCCCTCGACCGCAACCACCGCCGCCAACCAGACCACGACGGGCACTGCCGCCGCGACCAGTCCCCAGACGGTAACGCGGCTGAACAGCCGCCGCGCTTCGCCTGTCCAGACCATGAACAGGACCACGGGCACCAGCGGGATCGCCAGCCCCAGGGGCCCCTTGGTGATGATGGCCAGACCCGCCGCGAAAAAGCCCGCGACAGCCACCCAGCCCGGCCCGTGATCGGCGTAGTGCCGCCAAAACCCGGCCAGGGCCAGCAGGATCAGCGCCGCGAACAGCATGTCCATGCGGATGTAGTGGAACAGCCCCAGGATCACGACGCCGGACAGCAGGACCAGCATCGCAGCACCGCGCACGTCACGCGACAGGCCCAGCGTGCGCGCCAGCGCGTCCGACGCCGCCAGGAACAGGCCCATCGACACCGCCGACCCCAGCCACAGCGTCGCGGGCAGGCCCAGGCCAAAGGCCCGCTCCAGCCCCGCCAGCATCCAGAACCACAGGGGCGGCTTGTCGGGATAGGGCACGCCGTTCAGTTGCAGGACGATCCAGTGACCGCCCTCGATCAGCGCCCGGGTCGCCTCGGCGTAGCGGAGTTCATCGGAATACCACAGCGCCCGGCTGTCCAGCGCCCAGGCCGTCTGCAATGCGATGGCCGCGAGCGCCACAAGAACCGGCGCGCGGCAGGTCAGCCACCACAGGGCCCGGAACGGGGCGGCAAGGGCCGCCATGCGCGGTCAGTCGGCGCGCGGCGGTGCTGCCGGCGCGTCGGTCGCGGGCGGCGGCAAAAGATCGGTGCCCAGCGGCAGTTCCGGCACCGGCGCAGGCCGCGCGGGCGCGTCGCCCAGACGGTCCAGCACGGATGCCCCTTCGGTGTTCTGCGCCGCGATCACGGTCAGCGCGATCGAGGTGCAGATGAAGGCGATCGCCAGTGCCCAGGTAACCTTGCCCAGCGCCGTCGCAGCCCCGCGCGCGCTCATCGTGCCGCCACCGCCGCCCATGCCCAGCCCGCCGCCCTCGGACCGCTGCAGCAGCACCACGCCGATCAGCGCAAGCGCGAGGATCAGGTGCACGATCAGGACGACGTTTTCCATGGGGCAGAGGCCTCTGTCAGACCCGCGCTATCTAGAGGGCGCGCGGCCCCCCCGCAACCCCGAAGGCGCAGGCGGGGGAGATGGGGCGGCCGGCGCGCGCCACC
>CAYYOE010000378.1:0-3242 GCA_964473055.1 uncultured Rhodobacterales bacterium
GCAACTGCCCGATCTGCGCGAAATAGGGGATCAGGTCGGTGATCTGCCCGTCGATTTCCGCCATCCGGTCCGACCGCAGGTCGGCATAGGCCCGCAGATGCGGCAGTTGCGGGCGGAAATCGTCGGGGGGCGCGATACGGGCCACCGCCGGGCCTCCGCGCATCACCAGGTCGGGCAGCCCGCCCGGCACCTCGGCCAGGGTCAGCACATCCGACATATGGGTTTCTAGAATCGCCAGCCGAACCCAGACATCCACACGCTCCAGCGCCGCCCAGGCCCCGGTGTCGGACTGGATCTGCCTGTCCGACGTCCCGTCCCAGTCGCCCAGGATCCCGTCGGCCGAGGTCATCCGCGCCGTGCTGGTCACCCCTCCGGCAGCGCCATGCGCGCCGTGGGCGCCATGCGCCCCGTGGGCCCCATGTGCGCCATGCGCCCCATGCGCGCCGTGGGCACCATGCGCGCCCTCGATCCCGACTGCCGGCATCTCATCCTCCCCCAAGCGATGACGCGACCACGGTCGCGCCTGTTCTGTCGGCGGTCAATCGGCCCGGACCACCGGAAATACCCCAACGGCAACTTTTTCCGCGACTTTCACGCTCAGCCGTGGAATCCTGCACAAAAGGGCTGGCACGTGGGTGCCTGCCCCAGAGGGGATTCTGCAAGCCATGACTTTCGCCAGCGGGGGACCGCACGCAACCGTCATGCCGATCACGGCCTGGTGCGAAGGCGCCTTCCGGCTGGCCGACGCCGAAGGGACGGACCTGACGCCGCGCGGGACCAAGGCGCGGGCCCTGCTTGCCATCCTGCTGCTGACCCCGGAAATGTCGCGCCCCCGGCGCTGGATCGAATCCACGCTCTGGTCAACGCGCGATGCCGAGCAGGCCAATGCCAGCCTGCGCCAGGCCCTGACCGAAATCCGCCGCGCGCTTGGGCCCCACCGCGACCTGATCGACGCCGACCGCCGCAACATCTGGCTGTCGGTTCCGGCCTTTGCGGTGGATGTGCTGGCACCCGGCGCGCAGCCAGGTCCGGGACGCTGCCTGCTGGAAGGGCTCGACCCGAAGGACGCGGCCTATGACCGCTGGCTTGCCGAAACCGCGATTGCGCTCGGCTGGCCAGTGGCAGGACGCGCGCAATCGGTCCGGCTGGGGGCGCCGATGCCGGTGCTGCAACTGGCGACCGACGGCACCGGATCGCGGCTCGAATCGCTTCTTTCGGGGATCGTCAGCGACCAGGTGGTCAAGAACCTCGGCGACAGCGCCGATTTCGTGTTCCAGACCGACGGCGGCCTGCCCCCCGATCACATGCCCGGCATCCCGGTCTTCGGGCTGTCCACCTCGGTCGTGGCCCATGGCGGCACGGGGTATTTCACCCTGCGCCTGTCCGACACGCTGCGGCGCCGGATGTTGTGGACACGGCAGGTCTCGGTGCCGCTGACCGAGACCGATCTTCTGGAAAGCCCCGACCTGTTCAAGATCGCGCACGAGGCCGCCGAACACGCCGTTCAGGCGCTGGCGCAGGACCCGGCGGGGGTGGCCGCCACCCGGCTGGCCGATGTCATGGTCAACCGCGCCCTGACCGAGATGTTCAGCTTCGACGCCGATCGCCTGCTGACGGCCGATTCGCTTCTGGTGCAGGCCGAACAGATCCGCCCGCGGGCCATCCACTGGGCCTGGCGCAGCTTCCTGCGGATGATCATGGCGGTGGAACGCACAGGCCACGACGCACTGGTGCTGGCGGACGAGGCCGAATCCTTCGCCCGCCGCGCCATCGAGGCCGAGCCGCGCAACAGCCTGGTGCTGGCGCTGGTGGGGATGATGCGCCTTCTGATGCAGAACGACATCGAAGGCGGCGCGCGGCTGACGCAGGATGCGCTGGCGCTGAACAAGGGCAGCGCCATGGCCCATATCGGGCAGGCCACGGTCGCGATGCGCCGGTCCGACCTGGACGAGGCGCGGGCCGCCGCCGGTCGCGCGCTGGGAATTGCCGCGCATTCGTCGCACCGTCACTGGTACCACATGTTCGCCTGTCTGGCCGAGATCGCCAGCGGCGATTACGACGCGGCGATCCGGTCGGCCGAAGCCGTGCTCAGCTACGCGCCCAAGTTCCGCCCGCCGCTGCGCCACCTCTATGCGCTGTATCTGCACCGGCAGGACTATCCGCGCGCGATCCAGGTCGCAAAGCGGCTGCGCGAACTGGAACCCGACTTCTCGCTGCAACTGATCCGCGAGAACCCGGACTACCCCGCGGGCACCCTGCGGCGCAGCCCGCTTTTGCAGTTGCAGGACGTGATCTGACGAACGCCCATCCCCCGACCTCCGTCATGTCGCTGTCACATGGTTCGACTACGCCGCCACGGTGACCACAAGGCGCGTCCCCGATATCCCCGCCGTGCTGCCCGCCCGTGGCGGGCACCTGGTGCCGCACCGGTCGGCACACACAGGCCACGCCACCCGCCTGCGCCGTCCAGGGTCGGCGGAAGGGCACGATCCGTCGTGGCGAGTGGGCTGCGCGGGTGGCCATGGCCTTGAAACCCGAGGACCGGTGAAAGGATAACCGCCATGCCCCGTATCGCGCTCAATGGCCTTGGCCGGATCGGCAAGCTGGTCCTGCGCGACCTCATCGACACCGGCGCGGGCGGCGATCTGGTGCTTCTGAACGACCCGGTGGGCAGCGCGGACGATCACGCTCTGCTGATGGAGTTCGACAGCGTCCACGGCCGCTGGCCCCGCGCCATCGCGGCGGGCGACGGCAGCCTGACGATCGAGGGGCGGACGATGCGCCTGACAGCGGCGAAGGGGATCGAAGATCTGCCCTTGTCGGATCTTGGCGTGGACATCGTCATCGACTGCACCGGGGTCTTCAAGACCGCGGACAAGCTCGCCCCCTACTACGCCGCAGGGGTGAAGAAGGTCGTCGTGTCGGCCCCGGTCAAGGACGGCGGCGCGCTGAATCTGGTCTACGGGATCAACCATCACCTCTACGACGGCTCGCAACCCCTTGTTACCGCAGCCTCCTGCACGACGAACTGTCTTGCCCCGGTGGTGAAGGTGCTCCACGAGGAAATCGGCATCCGCCATGGGTCGATCACCACGATCCACGACGTCACCAACACCCAGACCATGGTGGACCGCCCCGCCAAGGACCCGCGCCGCGCGCGATCCGCCCTGCTGAACCTGATCCCTACCAGCACGGGGTCGGCCACCGCGATCACGCTCATCTACCCCGAACTGAAGGGCCGC
>CAYYOE010000379.1:0-3240 GCA_964473055.1 uncultured Rhodobacterales bacterium
CGAACGCCGGGCGCAACATCAACCGCGCCAACATGATCCGCCCCTGGCTGTTCCTGTTTCCCGCGATCTTTGCTCTGGGCCTCTATCTGGCCTATCCGGTGTTCGAGACCCTGCGCCTGTCGCTCACCTCGCGGTCGCAGGACGGGGCCTTCGTCGGGCTGGCGAACTACAACCAGATGCTGTCCGAGCCGAAGTTCTGGGAAGCCATGCGCAACAACATGCTGTGGCTGATCGTCGTGCCCGCCGCGGCCACCGCCTTCGGGCTGCTGGCCGCGCAGCTGACCGACAGGATTTCCTGGGGCAACATCGCGAAATCGCTGATCTTCATGCCGATGGCGATTTCCTTCGTCGGCGCCTCGGTGATCTTCAAGCTGATCTATGACGCCCGACCCGCCGAGGTGGCGCAGATCGGTGTGATGAACGCGGTCTGGATGCAGCTTGGCCCCGGTCTCGGCTCGACGCTGCTGATCCGCATCTTCCCCGCGATCCTGGTGGCGGCCTTCGCCGCGGCGGTCGCCTGGGTGGCCTGGGCCCTCGTGTCGCCCCTGTGGAAGCAGGAGCGGAAGCAGCCTGCCTGGGGCCTGGTGCTGCGCGTGCTGGGGGCCGCCGGCGCGCTGTGGCTGTTGTGGTCCTGCGTCATGGCGCTGGTCGGGTTGTTCAGCTTCGTCCCGCCCTACGGCGTGCCGCAGCAGTGGCTGACCCTGCCGTTCTGGAACAACTTCTTCCTGATGGCGGTGCTGATCTGGATCCAGACCGGCTTTGCCATGGTGATCCTGTCCGCCGCCCTGCGCGGCATCCCCGAGGAAACGGTCGAGGCGGCCATCGTGGATGGCGCGAACCCGTTCCAGATCTTCTTCAAGATCAAGGTGCCGCAGATCATGCCGACCATCGTCGTGGTCTGGACGACGATCACGCTGGTCGTGCTGAAGGTCTTCGACATCGTCTTTGCGATGACCAACGGCCAGTGGGAAACCCAGGTGCTGGCCAACTACATGTACGACAAGCTGTTCCGCGCCAACGACTGGGGCGTGGGGTCGGCCGCGGCCATCGTCATCATGCTTCTGGTCACCCCGATCCTCGTCTGGAACGTCTACAGCGCCCGCAAGGAGATGCGCTGATGGCCCGCAACGCGACAGGAGCCCGCCATGGATAACATCGCCGGACGCAAGTCGGGCCTGACCTGGGCCGTTCACATCTCGGTCGTTCTGCTGGTCGTGCTGTGGCTGTTCCCGACTGTCGGCCTTCTGGTGTCGTCGTTCCGCACCGCCGACCAGATCTCGTCCTCGGGGTGGTGGGCCTCGCTCTTCCCGACCGAGCAGACCGTCCAGCTGCGCACCGGCGGGCGCGACGCCGCCACACAGGACGGCGATCTTTGGGTGATCGAGGGAACCTTCGTCGGGGATCGCGCGCTGCCCGCCGCGGCCGAGATCCGCGCCTTCGGCACGACATCGCGCAACATTGGTGCCTTCGCCCCCGGCGAGACTGCCGGGATTGGCGACGGCGCAACCTTCGTTCTGAACGACGACGGCAGCTATCGTCTGACCAGCACCGAGGAGCCGGGCCGCAACGGGCAGCGCATCTTTGTCACCGCCCAGACGCCGCCGCAGTTCACGACGAACAACTACCAGACCGTGCTGGTCAGCGGCAGCGGCCAGGACAACATGGCGCGCGCCTTCTACAACACCCTGACGGTGACGATCCCGGCAACGATCATCCCGATCCTCATCGCGGCCTTTGCCGCCTACGCGCTGGCCTGGATGGAGTTTCCGGGCAGGGCGCTCTTGATCGCGCTGGTGGTGGCGCTCCTGGTCGTGCCGCTGCAACTGGCACTCATCCCGCTGTTGCGGCTGCATCTCGGCATCGGGATCGGCAAGGGGTATCTGGGCGTCTGGCTGGCCCATACGGGGTTCGGCCTGCCGCTGGCGATCTATCTTCTGCGCAACTACATGGTCGGCCTGCCGCGCGACATCATCGAGAACGCGCGCGTGGACGGCGCCACCGACTTCCAGATCTTCACCAAGATCATCCTGCCGCTGTCCTTCCCCGCACTGGCGTCCTTCGCGATCTTCCAGTTCCTCTGGACCTGGAACGACCTGCTGGTGGCCAAGGTGTTCCTGATCGACGCGACCGGATCGACCACGGTGATGACCAACCAGATCGTCGAGCTTCTGGGCACCCGCGGCGGCAACTGGGAAATCCTCGCGACCGCGGCCTTCGTGTCGATCGCGGTGCCGCTGGCGGTGTTCTTCTCGATGCAGCGCTTCCTGGTGCGTGGCCTGCTGGCGGGGTCGGTGAAGTGACAACGTCCCGTTCCCAAGCGCGCGCGCTTCCCAAGGATGCCGACTGGTGGCGCGGCGCGGTGATCTACCAGATCTACCCGCGGTCGTTCCAGGATACCAACGGCGACGGCATCGGCGACCTGCGCGGCGTCGTGCAGCGGCTGGATCACATCGCGGGACTTGGCGCGGACGCGATCTGGATCAGCCCGTTCTTCACCTCGCCGATGAAGGACTTCGGCTACGACGTGTCGGACTACTGCGATGTCGACCCGATGTTCGGCACGCTGGAGGATTTCGACGCCGTGGTGGACCGCGCCCACGCGCTTGGGCTGCGGGTGATGATCGACCTCGTGCTGTCGCACACCTCGGACCGTCATCCGTGGTTCGTGGAAAGCCGTGCGAACCGGGGCAACCCGAAGGCCGACTGGTACGTCTGGGCCGACCCGAAGCCCGACGGCACGCCGCCGAACAACTGGCTCAGCGTGTTCGGCGGGTCCGCCTGGGCCTGGGACGGGCGGCGGCAGCAGTATTACCTGCACAACTTCCTGACGTCGCAACCCGATCTCAACCTGCACAACCACGCGGTGCAGGACGCGCTTCTGGATGTGGTGCGGTTCTGGCTGGACCGGCAGGTGGACGGATTCCGCCTCGACACGATCAACTTCTACTTCGCCGACCGGCACTTGCGCGACAACCCGCCCCTTCCGCCGGAACACCGCAACGATTCCATCGCGCCCTCGGTCAATCCCTACAACCACCAGTGGCACCTGTTCTCCAAGAACCAGCCCGAGAACCTTGATTTCCTGCGCCGCTTCCGCGACGTGCTGGCCCCCCATGGCGCGGCGGCGGTCGGCGAAGTGGGCGACGCCCAGCGCGGTCTGGAAATCATGGCAGAATACACCTCGGGCGGCGACAAGGTGCAGATGTGCTACCCGTTCGAACTGCTGCAGCCCGCCCGGGC
>CAYYOE010000380.1:0-3217 GCA_964473055.1 uncultured Rhodobacterales bacterium
TAGACCTCGGCGATCAGGCCGAAGGCGATGGGGTTCTTGCGCGCGATGTTGATCTGCACGCGCCGTTCGTCCACCGCCTCGGCGCTTTCGAACCCGATGGACGAGAACACGAAGCCGGGCGTGTTGCCGGTGAACCCGTTGGCCGGGTCTTTCGCGCGGTTGAAGCTGTAGGCGGCGTCTTCCGCCGTCAGCGCCTCGCCGTCATGACAGGTCAGGCCCTCGCGCAGGGTGTAGACATAGGCCAGCCCGTCATCCGAGATTTCCAGGTTCTCGGCCAGGTCGGGCGACACCGCGCCGTCGCCAGAGATCGTGTAGAGCGTGCCGAAGATGTGCCGAGCGATGTTGGCGTTGTCGCGGCTGGAGATGTTCGCGGGCTCGAAGGTGGTGATGTCGGCGGACAGCCCGACGACGATGGTGTCGGCAGCAGGCTGTGCGTGGGCGGCGGCGACAAGCGCTAGGCTTGCCGTCCCGGCCCACAGGAGGGACGTGATCGGTCTCATCCGGTGATCCTTCTCTCTGTCTGGACTTGAGGTGGTGGGAGGATGTGCCGTCCCGGCTCCGCGGCCTGCGGAACGGCAAGTGTCATTGTCTGGCCTGTGGCCGAGGCGCGGGAGACCGCCTCGACCATTCGGAGCGATTGGAGGTGATCGGTGCCCGAACATTCCAGCGCGGCGCCGTCGATCAGGTGATCCAGGAAGCGGGCGTAAAGCGCGGTCGCGTCGCTGATCCAGGGGGTGTGCGGGGGCAGGTCCACGGGCGTTTCCGTGGCGTCGTCCCGCAGGGCAAACGACAGCGCGCCGAACATGTCGGCCTGCGTGGCGATGCCGCGGGCGCAGTCGGTGCGCCAGTCGAAATCCAGCCGGTTGCGGTTGGCGGCCCAGGTGCCCTGATAGGTGACTTCGACCCCGTTCGCGAAGGTGATCAGGGCCGACACGTTGGCGTCATGGGCATACATCGACCACGGCGGGTTCCAGGTGCGGGCGCTGATCGCGACGGGTTCTGAGGCATAGACATACCGCATCAGGTCGAAGTGGTGGATCGACTGTTCCCAGAGCATCGGGTGCCGCATGGTCAGCGGATAGCGGTTGATGTGCGGCTGTTGCCCGTCGCGCCAGCGTTCGTACAGGAACCGGCCAAAGGCGGGGGGGCCAAGCAGGTCGTCCGCGAACAGGGCCCTCAGCGCCTGCGTCACGGCCAGGTAGCGGAAGTTCAGCCCGACCATCAGGGGCACGCCCGCGGCGTCGGCCCGGGCCACGAAGGACTCGGCCTCCACCAGGCTGTCGGCCAGCGGCTTTTCGGCAAGGATCGCCAGACCCGCGGCGCAGGCGGCGCTGATCTGGTCAGCGCGACCGAAGGGCGGCGTGACGAGGATCACCGCATCGGCCTGAACTTGCGCGGTCAGGGCGGCGAGGTCGGCGGCATGGGGCAGACCTGTCTCCGCCCCGACGGCGGCGGCGCGGGCCGGGTCGACATCGGCCACGCCGACCAGTTCCGCGCGGGGATCGGCGGCGATCACCTGCCGCCAGACGCGCGACCGGGCGCCAAGGCCCACCATCAGAAGGCGCAACACGCTCATGCCGCCGTCCTATCGGACATGAGGGCCGCCAGCCCGTTTTCGGGCGTGGTCCAACGGAACCCGTCGAGCGCCGGGATGGCCGAAGGCATAGCCGGCGGCTTGGCGCCCAGTGCCGGACCGCTTCGCACGATGGCGCGCGGGTGGGCACGGGCGATCAGGCGGGCAAGCTGGGCGTCGGACAGGACATGGCCCGAGTTCAGGTGCAAGGGCCGGCCTGCGGGCGCCCGCCCTGCAAGCCGCACGAGCGCGGGCGCAAGATCGGGCGCGAAGGTCCAATCGCGGCGCGGGTCGTCGACGGGGACGACCAGCGCCTCGCCGCGCGATCCCGCGTCCAGCCATCGCGCGACCAGCGAGACACTAGCGCGCGTGGGCCGCGCGGCCTCGGCCGGACCATAGAGATAGCCCAGCCGCACGACATGCGCGGGGCAGAGGCCCGCCAGCGCGGCGGGCACCAGCACCTCGCCGGCGCGCTTGGCGGCGGCATAGGCGTGGGCGGCCGTCGGCAGGCAGGTGTCGGTCAGGTCGGGGTTGCCATCGGTGGCCGCGAACACGCCGGTCGAGGACAGGAACACGAAAGCCCCCGGGCGCGTGGCGGCGGCATGGTCGAGCGCGGCCAGTAGCGGGGCCATGTTTGCCCGGACATGGGCGGCCGACGTGATGCCCAGCGTCTCGGCATCGGTCGTCAGCGCCGCAGCATGGATCACCAGCTGGGACGGCGCAATGTCGGGGAAGCCTGCCGCGAGGTCGGCCTCGACCAGCGTGGCCCCCGACAGGCGCATTCGTGCGCCCGCGTCGAAGGACAGGTCCACCGCCACCACGCGCCAGCCGAGCGCCAGCAGCCCCGCGGCGATCGTTCCGCCGACAAAGCCCCCTGCACCCGTGACCGTGGCAGCCTTCTGCATCACCCCAGCCACTCCACGATGGCTGCGGGATCGAAATCGCGCAGGGCGCGGGTGTGATCGGAGATCAGGCGCACGGCGGTGCGTGTGTCGCCCGCCTCCAGCGCCTCGACGATAGGCGGGTGGTTCCCCGCGATCTCGGCCAGGTCGTCGCTGTCGCGACGGTTCCGAAGGGCCATGATCTGGTGGATGCGCAGGTACAACGCGTTCCACGACTGCAGCAGCAGGTGATGGTCGGACAGGCCGATCAGCGTGCGATGAAACTGCTCGTCGGCCAGGATCAGCGCCTCACGGTCGCCCACGGTGGCAGCGGCCTGCATGGCGCGGCAGGGTTCCCACAGGGCTGACACATCGGCGCGCCGGTCAAGTATGCGGCGCACGGCCATCACCTCGAAGGTCTGGCGCATCGACCAGATCTCCTCGACCTCGCGCACGGTCAGGGGCTTGACCCGCTTGCCCTTGTAGGCCGCCGTTTCCACCAGCCCGTCGCTTTCCAGGATCGCGATGGCCTCGCGGACGGGGGCGCGGCTGACGTTCATCTGCTCGGCCAGGGCGGTTTCCACCAGGACGGTGCCGGGCCGCAGCTTTGCCGTGACAATGGCGCGGCGCAGGCGGTCGGCGATCTGCACGCGCAGGGGCGTCTGCTCGATGGGTTCGAGGTCCGGCGCACTGGCCGAAGGCAGGGTGTCGGTGTCGGACATGGTCACGCGGCGTTCTCCTCCCAGAGACACAGGGCAGCGGC
>CAYYOE010000381.1:0-3202 GCA_964473055.1 uncultured Rhodobacterales bacterium
GCGCGAGGCCCCTATTTGGCATTGCTCCCGGTGGGGCTTGCCATGCCGTCCCGGTTGCCCGGTCCGCGGTGGGCTCTTACCCCACCGTTTCACCCTTGCCGGCCCTGGGACCGGCGGTCTGTTCTCTGTGGCGCTGTCCGTCGGGTTGCCCCGCCCGGGCGTTACCCGGCACCGTCGTCTCAGGGAGTCCGGACTTTCCTCGGGGTTGCCCCCGCGGCCGCCCGGCCCTCCGCGCAGGCGTCACTTAGTCCCGCCGGGCACCGCGCGCAACCGTCAGCCGTAGTGGGCGACCGGCGTGCCCGCGATGGCGGACATGTTCAGAAGGCCCCGCGCCGTGATCGACGGCGTCACCACATGCGCGCGGTTGCCCATGCCCATCAGGATCGGCCCCACCTCCAGCCCGCGCGCCTTCATCTTCAGGATGTTGCGCACCCCCGACGCCGCGTCCGAGTTGGCGAAGATCAGCACGTTGGCCGCGCCTTCGAACCTCGCACCGGGGAAGATGCGGGCGCGCAGGTCGGGGTCGAGGGCGCTGTCGATGTGCATCTCGCCCTCGTAGGCAAAGTCGACGCCGCGTCCGTCGAGGATCTCCAGTGCCGCGCGCATCTTCATGCCGCTGGCGGTATCAAGGTTGCCGAACTGGCTGTGCGAACACAGGGCGACCTTGGGCGTCAGGCCAAAGCGGCGCACATGGCGGGCCGCGCCGACGGCGGCATCGGCCACCTGGTCCGGCGTCGGATCGGGGTGTACCTGCGTGTCGGCGATGAACAGCGGTCCGTCGTCCAGGATCATCAGGGACATGGCACCAACCGGATTTCGTCCCTCACGACCAAGGATTTGTGTCACATAGTTCAGGTGCCACAGGAACTGCCCGAAGGTGCCGCAGATCAGGCTGTCGGCTTCGTCCCGGTGGACCATGACCGCGCCGATGGCCGTGGTGTTCGTGCGCATCACCGCCCGCGCGATGTCAGGCGTCACACCGCGCCGCGCCATCAACTCGTGGTAAGTCGTCCAGTAGTCTCGATAGCGGGGGTCGTTTTCGGGGTTCACGATTTCGAAGTCGCGGCCGGGCCGGATCGGCAGGCCGGCCCGTTCGCAGCGCGCCTCGACCACCTCGGGGCGGCCGATCAGGATCGGGCTGTCGGTCGTCTCCTCCAGCATCGCGGCGGCGGCGCGCAGCACACGCTCATCCTCTCCCTCGGCAAAGACGATGCGCCGGTTCGCGGTGGCCGCTGCCTGGAACACCGGGCGCATCAGCAGGGCGGACCGGAACACCGATCCGTCCAGCTGACGGCGATAGGCGTCAAGGTCGGCAATCGGCCGGGTCGCCACGCCCGTTTCCATCGCGGCGCGGGCCACCGCGCAGGCCACCGTGCCGATCAGCCTGGGATCGAAGGGCTTCGGAATCAGGTAGTCGGGCCCGAAGGTCATCGATTCACCCTGGTAGGCGGCGGCGGCCTCGGCGCTGGTGGTGGCACGGGCCAGCGCCGCGATGCCCTCGATGCAGGCGAGCTTCATCGCGTCGTTGATTTCCGTTGCGCCCACGTCCAGCGCGCCGCGGAAGATGAAGGGAAAGCACAGGACGTTGTTGACCTGGTTGGGATAGTCCGACCGGCCTGTCGCGATGATCGCATCGGGCGCCACGGCGCGTGCGTCGCCCGGGTCGATCTCCGGGCTGGGGTTGGCCAGCGCAAAGATGATCGGGCGCGGCGCCATCCGCGCGACCATCTCGGGTGTCAGGACCTTGGGCCCGGACAGGCCCAGGAACAGGTCGGCGCCGTCGATCACCTCGGTCAGCGTGCGCAGTCCGCCGGGCTGGGCAAAGGCGGCCTTCTGCGGCGTCATGTCCACCTCGCGCCCCTGATGCACCAGGCCGTGCAGGTCGCACAGCCAGACGTTCTGCCGCTGCACGCCCAGCTTCACCAGCATCTCGAGGCAGGCGATGCCCGCAGCACCCCCGCCGGTCGACACGACCTTGACCGAAGCCCAGTCCTTGCCCGCCACATGGAGCGCGTTCGTCGCCGCCGCGCCCACGACAATGGCGGTGCCGTGCTGGTCGTCGTGGAACACCGGAATGCCCATGCGTTCCCGGCAGATGCGTTCCACGATGAAGCAGTCGGGCGCCTTGATGTCTTCCAGATTGATCGCGCCGAAAGTGGGTTCCAGCGCGCAGACGATGGCGGCCAGCCTTTCCGGGTCGGGTTCGTCCAGCTCGATGTCGAAGCAGTCTATCCCCGCGAACTTCTTGAACAGGACAGCCTTGCCCTCCATCACGGGCTTCGACGCCAGCGCCCCGATGTTGCCCAGGCCCAGCACCGCCGTGCCGTTCGACACCACCGCCACCAGGTTGCCGCGCGTTGTATAGCGGGCGGCGGTGGCCGGGTCGGCCTTGATCTCGAGGCAGGCCTCGGCCACGCCGGGGCTGTAGGCACGGGCCAGGTCGCGGCCCGTGGCCAGCGGCTTCGTCGCGCGGATTTCCAGTTTCCCGGGCCGGGGGAACTCGTGATAGGCCAGCGCCTGGTCACGCAGGCTGTCGGTCGGTTCGTTCATGCCGTCCCCCCGGATCGTTCAACGTTCAACCATCGCCGGGACTGGCCGGCGCGTTGCGGGGCCTTTACACCGGTTGCGCGCGGGAAAGAATACCGATGACGATCATGGGGGGCGATCATGCAGAACATCCGGGCCGAGGTCTGCCTGCCCAGCACCACGCTGGCCGAGGATATCGGGTTCTTCTCGAAGCGGCTGGGGATGCGGCTGGAACGGATCTGGCCGGCCGACGACCCGCGTTCGGCTGTTCTGTCGGGCCATGGGCTGCGGTTGCGGCTGCAGGCGGGCGACGGGCCTGCGGGCAATGTGCGCATCCTGGCCGACGACCCGGTGTTGATCGCAGGGGGCGAAACTCTGCTGGTGTCGCCCGGCGGCACCCGGGTGGGGATCGAGCCGCTGGACCCGCCGGTGATTCAGCCGCCCACGGACCACGCCTTCGTCGTGCGCCGGCTGGCTGACGGTGCGCCCTGGGTCGTGGGACGTGCCGGCATGGAATACCGCGACCTGATCCCCGGTCGTCTGGGCGGTGCAATGATCGCCAGCCACATCCGCATCCCGACGGGCGGCCCGGTCCCCGACATGGTGCACTATCACAAGGTCGGCTTTCAGCTGATCTTCTGCATCCGCGGCTGGGTCGATGTGGTCTACGAGGACC
>CAYYOE010000382.1:0-3184 GCA_964473055.1 uncultured Rhodobacterales bacterium
GAGCGGATAGCGCAGCTGCGGCAGGATCAATTCGACGCTGCCGTTTGTATCGCCATTCAATTCCCGCCACAAACACTCCCGAAGGGAGGTTTCGTGAATGACCATATACTCCGTGACTTCCTTGTCCTCCGGACCCGCGGCGTCATTGATCTTCTGGTATCTGGGGACATAGACACCATCGAGGACATCGAACAGCGCCTTCATTTTTCCAAGCCAGGGTGCAGTCTCGAGTTTCCGGGCGAGACCCCTGCCGAAATCGCGCTTCTCGGGATCCTCTGCAAACACCATTCCGCGCTCGGCGATCGCCTTGCGCAGCCGGGCTTTCGTCTCGGTCTCCAATTGCAACATGGTGCCGATCACGTAGCGCTCGCGATCATCCGCACAGTGATGGAGCATCGCGTCGAACAGGGACTCCGCCAGGACTTCGCCCTGAAACAGCTCCATCATGCCCGTGCGTTGCGCGTCTTCGGTGGTGGTTGTCATGGTTCTGACCTCCTCGGTTTTGGATTGATGTCGGCAAGTCGAGGTGAAAGAAGCGATTGTTGCCCCCATCCGCGGTGGGTTGGACAAACGCGGGCCGAGCAGTGCGATACCACCACAATGGCGTGGCCATGCCTGATCAGGCCGGTTCGACGCCCAAGCGATCCACCAGTTCGGCCGTGGTGAGGATGGCATGCGCATAGGTCGGCCCGTTGATCTCGTGGGCCGCGTGCATCGCTTCGGCCGACATGGCCGCCGTTGCATCGCGGACCAGCGTCACATGGTAGCCGAGTTCGGAGGCATAGCGCCCCGAGGTTTCCACGCAGGTGTTGGCGATCAGCCCGATGAGAATGACATGGGTGATGCCGTGCTGGCGAAGTTGCACGTCGAGGTCTGTGTTGGCGAAGCTCGATCCGCTCCAGTGTTCCTTGACGACGATATCGCCCGGCTCGGGGGCGTAATCGGGGTACCACTCGCCGCCCCACCCGTCCGCATCGAACAGCTTGGCCGCATGGGCGCCCAGTTGGAACGGCGTCGGATGGGCCCAGCCGTCGAAATCCGTGTCCTTGTGCCGGTGATGGGGCAGGATGAAGATCGGGAAACCTGCCGCCCGGACGGCCGCCCGGACCCGGGCAAGGTTGGCGTGAAGCTCGATCGACCTCGCCACATCGCTGACCAAGGGCCACATCTTGCCTTCCTCCGCGAGGAAGTCGTTGTAGGGGTCGATGAAGAGCAGCGCGGTCTTGTCCTTGGGGTATTGGGTGTCAGTCATGGATACCTCGCTCGAGATCTTGGCGGATGGTGCTGGCGTCACGGGAAACTTCGGGCGGCAGGTTTGGCGCAAACGACGCGCGGGATGCGTCAGGGCCGTCGGCCAAAGCGTCAGGGAACGGGCCTGCCTGCGCGCTTGGGGTCTTGCGAAAGCACAAGACGACAAGGGGTGGGCGCTGCATGGCCCAAGGTCATGTCGCGGCTTCTCCGGCCAGTCCTGCGACAACCTCGGCCGTGGTGAGAATCGCATGGGCATAGGTCGGGCCGTTGATCTCGTGGGCGGCATGCAGCGCGTCTGCGGAAAAGGCCGCCGTCGCGTCGCGCACGAGGGTCACATGATAGCCAAGCTCGGCCGCATATCGGGCAGACGCCTCGGTGCAGGTATTGGCGATCGCGCCCACGAAGATGACATGGGTGATCCCGCACTGACGCAACTGGACGTCGAGGTCGGTGTTGGCAAAGCTCGATGCGCCCCAGTGTTCCTTGACGACAATGTCGCCATGGTCGGGGCCGAAGCCGTCGTAGAACTCCCCGCCCCTCGTCCCCTCGGCGAACATCTGGTGCTCATGGGCCGCGGCCTGAAACGGCGTCAGGTGGGTCCACCCGTCGAAGTCGCCTGCGCGGTGGCGGTGATGGGGCAGGATGAAGATCGGATGCCCGGCGCCCCGCACGGCCGCACGGATCCTGACCAGGTTTGCATGCAGCCCGACCGATCTTGAGACCTCGCTGAGGGCGGGCCACATCTTGCCGTCCTCTGCCAGGAAATCGTTGTAGGGATCGACGCACAGAAGCGCCGTCCGGCCTTTGGGGTATGCGGTTTCCGTCATGGGCCATGCCTTTCCGGTAGGGTTTCGAGGGATGCACAGACCCGGTCTGCGCCTGCAATGCGGTCGTTCCGACCTGGCGGGTGGAGGTGTTGCGCATCTGCGGTCATCCTTCCGGACAAGGCATCCCGGCGGCGGTCCAGATGGCCATATCCTCCAGATGTCCCTGCAGGCTGCCGGGTGCAGGCTCCCGCCCTGCGCCAGGGTCGAAGCTCCAGGTGATGAAGCCGATCAGTTCGGCGTCGTGCAAGATGTGCTCGATCAGTCCCGCCGCGTCCCGGCCCCCGTTTCGGTCTGGGTCGCGCATCTGGGCGCAGATCTCGGCGCTCGTGCGGTCGGTCCATTGCATTTCGACCGGCGCCAGACGCCAATCCATACCGGTATGCGGCGGCGCGTGGGGCACGGTATTGGGCCGGGTCGAGGTCTGGTGGCAGGCGTAGCAGGCAAGGGTCTCCGCCCCGATCCGGCTTTCGCCTGCATTGATCGCCATGCCGTGGATGCGTTCAGGGTCGGCGGTCGTCCCCCAAAGCGGAAGGCTGTCCTCGCCCACATGGCAGTTGAGGCATCGCGGGTGGGTCAGGACCGTGTGAATGTTCCCCCATGCGGCAAGCCCGGCCTCGGGCGAGACGGTTCCCAACTCGGGCAAGGACGACAGATCGAGGCCGCGTTCGCCCTGGGCCAGCGCGGGCGTTGCCGACACCAGACTGCCCATGACGATCAGCGACAGGCAACCCCGCTGGATCATGCGAAATCCACCATTTTGTTGAACGGCATTTCGCGCAGTCGCTGCCCCGTTGCCGCAAATATCGCATCGGCCAGCGCCGGGGCGGCCGGGGCTGTCGCAGGTTCGCCCAAACCCCTGACCCGTTCCGCACGCCCCAGAAGCTGCGTGTGGAACCGCGGCGTCTGATAGAGGCGCATCCCCTCGAAAGCGTCGAAGTTGGTCTGTTGCACGGCGTGGTTTTCGTAGGTCAACTCGCAATTCATCGCGTGGCCAAGTCCGAAGATGGCCGCGCCGGTCAGCTGCACCTCGGCATTGACCGGGTCGAAGACCGTGCCGCAATCGGCGGCGATCCAGACCTCGTCGATGCGGATGCCCCGGTCGGTCA
>CAYYOE010000383.1:0-1545 GCA_964473055.1 uncultured Rhodobacterales bacterium
CGCATGACGGGCCGGTGATCGCGATCGAGGCCGAGATGTCGACCGCGTTCATGGACTATGCCATGAGCGTGATCGTCAGCCGCGCGATCCCCGACCTGCGCGATGGCCTGAAGCCTGTGCACCGGCGCATCCTTTATACGCTGTGGGAAAACGGGCAGACCGCGAACAAGCCCTACCGCAAGTGCGCGACAGCGGTCGGCGACGTGATGGGCCGCTACCACCCGCACGGCGACAGCGCGGTGTACGAGTCCCTCGTCCGCATGGCGCAGGACTTTTCCATGTCGCTGCCGCTGATCGACGGGCAAGGCAACTTCGGGTCCATGGACGGCGATCCACCTGCGGCCTATCGCTACACCGAAAGCCGTCTGGCAAAGGCCGCCGAGCCGCTGCTTGTCGACATCGACCGCGACACCGTCGATTTCGTCCCGAACTATGCCAACGAGCGGATGGAACCCACCGTCCTGCCCGCGCGCTTCCCGAACATGCTGGTGAACGGCGCCGAAGGCATCGCCGTCGGCATGGCCACCCGCATCCCGCCCCACAACCTGGGCGAGGTGATCGACGCCACGCTGGCCCTGATCGCTGACCCGGACCTGACCAGCGAACAGCTGATGGAGCACGTGCCGGGCCCGGATTTTCCCACCGGCGGCGTGATCCTGGGCCGGTCGGGCGCGCGCAAGGCCTACCTGGAAGGCCGCGGCAGCGTGGTGATCCGCGCGAAGACCCATGTGGAGAACATCCGCAAGGACCGCGAGGCCATCGTCATCGACGAGATCCCCTATCAGGTGAACAAGGCCACGATGATCGAGAAGATCGCGGAACTGGCCCGCGACAAGAAGCTGGAAGGCATCGCCGCCGTCGCGGACGAGAGCGACCGGCATGGCGTGCGCGTGGTGATCGAGCTGAAGCGCGATGCTACCGCCGATGTGGTGCTGAACCAGCTCTGGCGCTTCACCACCATGCAGGTCAGCTTTGGCTGCAACATGCTGGCACTGAACGGCGGCCGCCCCGAGCAGCTGACGCTGCGCGATTTCCTGCATTACTTCATCGCCTTCCGCGAGGAAGTTGTGGCGCGCCGCACGGCCCACGACCTGACCAAGGCGCGCGAACGCAGCCATGTGCTGTGCGGCCTTGCGGTCGCCGTGACGAACGTGGACGAGGTGGTTGCCACCATCCGCGCAAGCGCTGACGCGGCGGATGCCCGCGACCGCCTGATGTCGCGGCGCTGGCCCGCCGCGGATATCGCAGACTACATCCGCCTGATCGACGACCCCGGCCATACGGTGAACGCGGACGGCACCTACAACCTGTCCGATACCCAGGCCCGCGCGATCCTCGACCTTCGTCTGCAGCGCCTCACGCAACTGGGCGTCAAGGAAGTTACCGACGAACTGGAGGCCCTTGCCGCGAAGATCAAGGACTACCTCGCCATCCTGCGGTCCCGCGACCGGATCATGGCGATCATCGCCGAGGAACTGGCCGAAATCCGCGCGCAGTTCGCCGTTCCCCGCCGGACCGAAATCGTCGACTGGGCCGGCGACATGG
>CAYYOE010000383.1:1555-3165 GCA_964473055.1 uncultured Rhodobacterales bacterium
CTGATCGAGCGCGAGGACATGGTGGTGACAGTCACCGCGTCGGGCTGGATCAAGCGCACGCCGCTCGCCGAATTCCGCGCACAGCGCCGGGGCGGCAAGGGCCTGTCGTCGATGCAGACCAAGGAAGACGACGTGGTGACGACGCTGTTCGTCGCCAACACCCACACGCGCCTTCTGTTCTTCACCACCGATGGCATGGTCTATTCGCTGAAAACCTGGCGCCTGCCGCTTGCGGGCCGCACCGCCAAGGGCCGGGCGCTGGCCAACGTGATCGGCGGCATGACCGGGTCGATTGCCGCGATCATGCCCGTGGACGTGCCCGAGGACGACTGGGCCAGCCTGCAGATCGTCTTTGCCACTACCGAAGGCGACGTGCGTCGCAATGCGCTGTCGGACTTCACCAACGTCCGGCGAAACGGCAAGATCGCGATGAAACTGCCTGACGGCGTGGGCCTGGTGAATGCCCGCATCTGCGACGAGGCGGACGACGTGCTGCTGGTCACGGCGCTCGGCCGGGCGATCAGGTTCCCTACGACGGATGTGCGGGTCTTCACCGGCCGCGATTCGACCGGCGTGCGCGGGATCAGGCTGGCAGACGGCGACAGCGTGGTGTCCATGGCCGTTGTCCGCCACTTCGAGGCCACGCCGGAAGAGCGCGCCGCCTACCTGAAGATGCGGCGCGCGGTCGAAGGCGCGCTGGATGACGGCGCCGAGGCGGACGAGGACGAGGATGCGGTGGCCGACGTCGCCCTGCCCGAGGGCCGCTATGCCCAGATGTCTGCGGCCGAGGATCTGATCCTGACGATCACCGCGCGTGGCCAGGGCAAGCTGTCGTCGTCGCACGACTACCCCGTGCGGGGCCGCGGCGGCGTGGGCGTGCGCGCCATCGACAAGGCCATGCGCGGCGGACGGCTTGTCGCGTCGTTCCCGGTCCAGCATGGCGACCAGATCATGCTGGCCACCTCCACCGGCCAGTCGATCCGCTGCCCGGTCGATGGCATCAGCTTCCGCTCGCGGTCGGCCGGCGGGGTGAAGGTGTTCGACACCGGCGCGGGCGAGGAAGTGGTGTCGGTCGCCGTAGTCGCCGAACAGGGCGAGGAGGAGTGACAGGTGGTTATGGACCCTGCCGGGATCACCTTCCTGTTGGCCTTCCTGGCCGCTGTCGCCCTGCTGGGCATCCTTGTCTGGGTCATTCTGGTGCGTGGCAAGCGCGTGCAGGGCGCGAACGACAGGATCGTGGCTACCAACGAGCAGATCGCGGCCAACCAGCAGCGCAGCATCGAACTTCAGGAACGCAACATCGCCGCGCTGGAACGCATCGCCACGGCGCTCGAGGCGCGGGATCGGAGTTAATCCCGCGGTAAGCTGTCCATGCGATCCTGCCGTCCGGGCAGGAGTTTGCGGGATGAACCTATACCATTGCATGATCGAACTGAAGGACGAGGCGCGTGCGCTTGCCTTCTCGTCGGCTGTCGCCAACTGGATGGGGCACTTGCAGGGTCACGGCCTGATCGTCGGCTGGCGGCTGATGCGACGCAAGTTCGGTCTGGCGTCGGGCACCCACCCGGACTTCCTGCTGGAGATCGAGGTGACGGATCTGGCCCAGCTTG
>CAYYOE010000384.1:0-3164 GCA_964473055.1 uncultured Rhodobacterales bacterium
CGCCTCGACCAGCCGCAAGCCCGACCGGGGCGACACCAAGGATACCGTCGCCCAGATCCGCGAGACCGGGGTGTTCTGCGTCAACATCGTCGAACTGGCGGCGGCCGAGGCGATGAACCGCACCTCCGGCGCCTGGGACGCGGGCGTGGACGAGTTCGTGGCGGCGGGGCTGGACAAGGCGGACTGCCAGACCATCCCCTGCGCCCGCGTGGCCGGGGCGCCCGCCGCGCTCGAATGCCGGCTGTCCCAGGTGGTGACGCTGGAGGGGCGGTCGAACTTTCTGGTGCTGGGCGTGGTCGTGGGCGTGCACATCCGCGACGACGTCCTGACACCGGAAGGCCGGGTGGACGTGACCCGGTTCCGCCCGCTGTCGCGGCTGGGATACATGGACTACGCCGCCGTCGGCGAGACCTTCGAGATGACGCGGCCCGAAGTGTGACGGCAGGCGCAACCACGTCGACAAGACAGAAGGGTGACATCATGACAGGACGGCTGGCAGGGAAGGTGGCGCTGATCACGGGCGGGGCCACGGGCATGGGGGGCGCCGCGTCGCGCCTGTTCGCGGCGGAAGGGGCCAGGGTCGGCATCCTCGACCACAACCTGACGGCAGCCGAGGAGACGGCGCAGGCGATCCGCTCGTCGGGCGGCACCGCGATGGCGGTCCGGGCGGACGTGTCGGTGGCGGCCGAGGTGCAGGCGGGCGTCGAGGCGGTCATCACCGCCTTCGGGCCGATCACGGTCCTGTTCAACCACGCGGGCACCATCGTCATCAAACCCTTCCTCGACACCACCGAGGACGACTGGGACCGCCTGCATGCGATCAACGTCAAGGGCATGTTCCTGACCACCCGGGCCGTGCTGCCCGGCATGATCGCGGCAGGCGGCGGCGCGATCGTCTGCACCTCGTCGATCTCGGCCGTGGCGGCCACGCCGATGGAGGTGCTCTATGACACCACCAAGGGCGCCTGCCACATGTTCGCCCGCGCCATCGCGGTCGAATTCCGCGACCGGGGCATCCGCTGCAACGCGGTCTGCCCTGGCTTCGTGCGCACGCCCCACGGCCTGCGCGAGGTGCGCGACCTGCAGGCCCTGGGCGTCGATGTGTCCGAGGCCGCGCTGGCCGCCGCCCAGGGCCGCATCTGCGAACCCGAAGAGGTGGCCCGCGCGGCACTGTTCCTGGCCTCCGATGACGCAAGTTTCGTCAACGGCGCGCATCTCTTCGTCGACAACGGCTTTACCGCGATCTGACGGGCGGGTTCCCGGTTTCCATGACGGCCCGACGCGGCCATCCTGCCGATGCAATCAGGAGGCGAATCGCATGACCGAGACGGTGATCGGGGTGATCGGGGGATCGGGCGTCTATGGTATCGAGGGGCTGGAAGGGGCCGAATGGGTCGATGTGGTCAGCCCTTGGGGGGCGCCTTCGGACGCGATCCTGACCGGGCGGCTGGACGGCGTGCGCATGGCCTTCCTGCCGCGGCACGGGCGCGGCCACGTCCACAGCCCCACCACCGTGCCCTACCGCGCCAATATCGACGCGCTGAAACGGCTGGGCGTGACCGACGTCTTCAGCGTGTCGGCCTGCGGCAGCTTCCGCGAGGCGATGGCGCCGGGCGACTTCGTGATCGTCGACCAGTTCATCGACCGCACCCATGCGCGCGCGTCCAGCTTCTTCGGCACCGGCTGCGTGGCGCATGTCTCGATGGCGCACCCGGTCTGCCCGCGGCTGGGCGACGCCGCGGAAGCCGCGGCGCGCGCCGAGGGTATCACCCTGCACCGCGGTGGCACCTACCTGGCGATGGAGGGGCCGCAGTTCTCGTCGCTGGCCGAGTCCCGGATGTACCGCGAGGTCTGGCAGGCCGACGTGATCGGCATGACCAACATGCCCGAGGCGAAACTCGCCCGCGAGGCCGAGCTTTGCTACGCCACCATCGCCATGGTGACCGACTATGACTGCTGGCACCCGGGCCACGACGCCGTCGACGTGGCCGAGGTGATCCGCGTGCTGACCGGCAATGCGGACAAGGCACGCGCCCTGGTCGCGCGGCTGCCGGGCCTCATGGGCGCCACGCGCGCGCCCTGCCCGCATGGCTGCGACCGCGCCCTGGCCACCGCCCTGATGACCGCGCCTGACCGGCGCGACCCCGCCCTTCTGGCGAAGCTGTCGGCAGTGGCGGGCCGGGTCCTCTGACGCCGGGGCAAGGGGCCACTCTGCCCCTTCATCCTTGCCCAAGTACCTCGGGGGGAGGCCCGCCTTGGCGGGCCCGGGGGGCAGCGCCCCCCGCGCCGCGCCTGACATCCGTCGAGATCAGGTCAGCAACAGCGGCCAGCCCAGCCAGTCGGCCAGCGCCGCGGTCACCGCCTCGGGCGCTTCCAGCGTCGGCAGGTGGCCTGCCGTGTCGATGATGCGCGCCTGGACACGGGGCGAGATGGCATCCAGCGCCTCGATCCGCTCGGGGCGGACGATCGTGTCGTGCTCGCCCCCCAGGATCAGCGTCGGCACCGCCAGCGACCGCAGGATGCGTGTCCGGTCGCCCCGGCGCTGCAGCGCACGGGTCTGGCGCACGAACACCTGCGGGCCCAGCGACTGCGCCATCTCCATCACGCTGGCCAGCACCGGCCAGACATAGGGGCCGGGGGCCAGCGCATCGGGCGAGATCTCGGCGCGCATGGCATCGCGCAGGCGCCCCGACCGGGCCAGCACCAGCCGCGCCTCGCGCGCGGCCGAAAGCGCGGGCGCGTCCGACCCGGGATCGCAGGCGATCAGCGCCAGGCGTGCGGCGCGGCCGGGGGCGGCGCGGGCGATTTCCAGCGCGACGATCCCGCCCAGCCCCGCGCCCACCAGCGCGAACCGCGGGGGTGCCGCCGCCAGAACCGCCTGGGCCAGGTCGCCGATCGTCTCGCCACAGGCCAGCGATGCGACGCTGACCGGACGATGCGCCGAAAGGGCCGCCACCTGGGCCTGGAAGGCGCGGGCATCGGCCATGAAGGGCGGCAGGAACAGTACGGGCTCGGTCACGGGGCGCGCGCCGGTCAGCACCAGCGGCGCGGGCGGTCGCAGCGCGGACGGCGACAGGGGCAGGTTCATGCGAGGCGGCCTCCGGGAAACCGGGGTTATCCCCAGACTTGTCCACAGGCTAGGAGGTCTGCGAGGCGCCTGTCCA
>CAYYOE010000385.1:0-3162 GCA_964473055.1 uncultured Rhodobacterales bacterium
TGAACATCAGCCGGGCGGAACAGTTGCGTCGCTTTCTTGCCCGGGAAGGCGACCCGCTGAAGCAGTGGAAGCTGTCGCCGATCGACGTGGGCGGCCTGTCGAAGTGGGACGCCTACACCGCCGCGATCCGCGAGACGCTGGACCGCAGCCACACGCCCCGCGCGCCCTGGACGGTGATCCTGGCCGATGACAAGTACCGCGCCCGGCTCGAGGTGATCCGTCATGTCCTGTCGCTGACGGACTATGCCGGCAAGCGCGACATGGGTCCGCCCGACCCGAGGATCGTGGGCGGCCCGGACATCCGGCGTGGCTAAGCAGGGCTACCATCACGGCAACCTGCGCGAGGAATTGGTGCAGGCGGCCCTGTCCCTGATCGAGGAGAAGGGGCCGACCGGGTTCACCCTGTCCGAGGCAGCCAAACAGGCGGGGGTGACGCCCGCTGCCGTCTATCGCCATTTCGAGGGCCGCGAGGACCTGATCGCCGAGGCTGCCTTGCAGGGCTACGGCATCTTTGCCGACCTGATGGATCACGCCTGGAACGGCGGCCAGCCCTCGGCGCTGGCGGCCTTCGAGGCGACGGGCCGCGCCTACCTGGCCTTCGCGCGCCGGTTCCCGGGGCATTATGTTGCGATGTTCGAAAGCGGGATTTCGATCAACCGGACGCCCGATCTTGCCCATGCCGCGCGGCGGGCGTCCGATGTACTGGAACGGGCCGCGCGCGCCCTGTCCGACCATATCCCCGCTGCAAAGCGCCCGCCGGCCGCGATGTTCTCGGCCCATATCTGGGCGCTCAGCCACGGCGTGGTGGAGCTTTTTGCCCGGGGCGGGCCGGGCCGGACATCGCCTTTCCCGCCCGAGGAACTGCTGGAGGCGGGGATCGGCATCTATCTGCGCGGACTGGGGCTGATCCCACCCGACGCCTGAGCGCCCTTCACGGGCCGGGACGGGGGGCTGTCTGCCCCCCGCGCCGGGGCGTTGCCCCGGCTCCCCCCGAGGATGTTTGGGCCATATCGAAGGGCGCGCGGAACGGTCGGGCGCCCGATCTCAACCGTCCGCCTGTGCCTCGGCCCGGCTTTTGCCCGCCACGTCCATGGCAAGCGTCGCAGCCATGAAGCCATCGAGGTCGCCGTCAAGCACGCCGCCGGTGTCTGACGTCTCGTGGCCCGTCCGCAGGTCCTTCACCATCTGGTAGGGCTGCAGCACATAGCTGCGGATCTGGTTGCCCCACCCGGCGTCGCCCTTGGCCTCGTGCTGGGCGTTGATGGCAGCACTGCGGCGGTCGAGTTCCATCTGGTAGAGGCGCGATTTCAGCGCCTGCATGGCGATGTCGCGGTTCTGGTGCTGCGATTTCAGGCTGGACGTCACGACGATCCCCGTCGGGAAGTGAGTGATGCGCACGGCCGAATCTGTCTTGTTGACGTGCTGGCCGCCGGCGCCGGACGCGCGCATCGTGTCGATGCGGATGTCCTTGTCGTGCACCTCGATCTCGATCGTGTCGTCGATGACCGGGTAGACCCAGACGCTGGCGAACGACGTCTCGCGCGTGCCCTTGCCGAAGGGCGAGATACGCACCAGCCGGTGCACGCCCGACTCCGTCTTGAGCCAGCCGTAGGCGTTGCGGCCCTTCACCTGGTACACGACCGACTTGATCCCCGCCTCGGTGCCCGGCGACATGTCCTGTTCCTCGACCGTGTAGCCGCGCGCCTCGGCCCAGCGGACGTACATCCGGGCCAGCATCTGCGCCCAGTCGCAGGCCTCGGTCCCGCCTGCCCCCGCGTTGATTTCAAGGAAGGCGTCGTTGCCGTCGGCCTCGCCATCCAGAAGCGCCTCGAGCTCCTTCTGCGCAGCCTTGTCGGCCAGCGCCTTCAGCGCCGCCTCGGCTTCGGCCACCACGTCGGCATCGCCCTCGGCCTCGCCCAGTTCGATCAGTTCCATGTTGTCCTTCAGGTCCTGCGCGATGCCGCGGTAGGTTGCCATCGCATCCACGAGCGCCTGCCGCTCGCGCATCAGCTTCTGCGCGCGCGCGGGATCGTTCCACAGCGCAGGATCCTCGGTCAGGGCGTTGTATTCCTCGAGACGGTGATCGACGGTATCCAGCCCCAACCTCTGGCCGAGCAGGGTCAGCGACTTCTGGATGGCCTCGATATGGGCTTGCGTCTCGGCGCGCATGGGGTCGGTCTTTCGCCTTCGGATCAGACCCGGCAGATAGCAACCGTGGCCAGCCGGGGCAAGGCGCCTGGGGGGCGCGAGGCGGGGGTCAGTAAAGACCGCCCGACGACAGCGTGCCGAAATCGGCCCGCCGCGGCACCACCACCGTTTCGCCGCGCGAGGTCTGCACTGTCGTGCCTTCGCGGTTCGGGGCGCCCCCATCGAGGAACATCGGCAGATTTGCCCCCATGGCAAAGCCGCCATCGAACATCATGCCGAACAGCGGCTCCATCCCGTCGCGGAAGTATTCGGCCACGGCATAATCGCCCGAGGCGCCCTGCGGCAGCGGCAGGCCGGTGTAGCGGTCGATCATGATGAAGCGGCCGCCCGGCGGCACGGCGAACGGGCCGCCGCCGTACTTGGCCACGGCTTCTTCCATGAACGCCTTGAACACCGGCACGCACATGGTGCCGCCAAAGGCACCGGGGCCGAGCGAACGGGGCTGGTCGAAGCCCATATAGCAGCCCGCCACGATGTTCGAGGTAAAGCCCACGAACCACACGTCCTTGGCGTCGTTCGTCGTGCCGGTCTTGCCCGCCACGGGCACGGACAGACGCGCGCCGGTGCCAGTGCCCCGCTGCACCGCGCCCTGCAGCATGCTCGTCAGCTGATAGGCGGTGATTGCGTCCATCACGCGCTGGCGCTGCGATACGATCCGCGGCGCGACGCCTTCGGCCAACGCGTCCGACGCGCAATCGACGCAGTCACGCCGGTCGTGACGGTAGATCGTGCGGCCGTAGCGGTCCTGCACGCGGTCGACCAGCGTGGGTTCCACCCGTTCGCCGCCGTTGGCGAACATCGCGTATGCCGCGACCATCTTGAAAACAGTGGTCTCTTCCGCGCCCAGCGAATTGGCCAGGAACCGGCCCATGTTGTCGTAGACCCCGAAGCGTTCGGCGTAGGCGCCGACCACGTCCATGCCGACCTCTTGCGCCAGTCGCACGGTCATCAGGT
>CAYYOE010000386.1:0-3160 GCA_964473055.1 uncultured Rhodobacterales bacterium
TCGCACGCTCCAGGCGTCTGGCCGTTCCGGGCTGACCCACGGGCGGCTGGGTGCCTATGTCGGCCTGAACATGGATCCAATTGAACACAGCACCCCGCCCGGAACAGCCACGAAGTGGCCCGGGCAGCGGATGGCCGCCCCCACGGCCAGCCGCTTTGGGGACACCAGCGCGCGTTCAACCGTCGCGATGACGTGAAGGGATAAAGCGCAGACCACCAGCGGTGCAGCGGCAGCCCGCGGCCATCCGCGGCCCTTTGTCGGGCTACCCGGACGGCCCTTCCGACCCCGCTACGTCGCACATCCGCATCGCGCCGGTGCGGGAACCTGTCACCCGGCGGCGAACACCAGACTTTACGCCGCCGCGCCCTGTGCCTATCTGCAAGGGCCATGCAACCGAAATCCGATCCCAATTCCAAGCTGATCTCGGACAACCGCCGCGCGCGATTCGATTATGCCATCGAGGACGACCTCGAGGCCGGGATCATGCTGACCGGGTCAGAGGTGAAGTCCCTGCGCGCGGGCGGGTCGAACATCGCCGACAGCTATGCCAGCGTCGAAGGCGGCGAGTTGTGGCTGATCAACGGCTACATCGCGCCCTTCGCGCAGGCCAAGACCTGGGGGCACGAGGAACGGCGGCGGCGCAAGCTGTTGGTGTCGCGCCGCGAACTGGCGCGGCTGTGGTCAGCCACGCAGCGCGAAGGCATGACGCTGGTGCCGCTGAAGCTGTATTTCAACGACAAGGGTCGGGTGAAGCTGAAGCTCGGGATCGCCAAGGGCAAGAAGCTGGCCGACAAGCGCGAGACCAGCGCCAAGCGCGACTGGAACCGGCAGAAGCAACGGCTTCTCAAGCAGGGCGGCTAGGGCGCTTGGTTCGTTCGCTGTTCCGCGGCGGCGGTCGCCGTCCCGGGCAGATCGCCCTTGGTCTTGCCTTTCTCGGGCTGGCGGTGGTCCTGGCGCTCACGCAACCCCGGACCGCGTCCGTCCCGCCCCCGGCACCCGAACGCCTGCTGCGTCAGGTGGTCCAGGCCTCCGGCGTGCCGGGCGGCGTGATCGCCTGGGGCCGTCCGGGCGAGGTGCCGCAGGTTAGGGCCGTGGGGCTGGCCGATCCCGCCACCGGGCGCGCGATGCAGCCGGGCGACCGCTTTCGCCTGGCCTCGCTGACCAAGCCCGTGGTGGCGGCGGTCCTGCACCGTCTGGCGTCGGAAGGGCGGATCACCCTGTCCGATGCGCTGTCGGCCCATGTGCCGTACGCCCCCGACGGCATCACCATCGCGCAGGCGCAGGCGCATCTGGGTGGCTGGGATCGCAGCATGACGGGTGATCCCTTCTTCCTGCCGCCCGAGGTTCTGGCCGACCGCTTCGGCGCCGGGCCGGTGGACGACTGCCTCGATCTTGCCCGACTGCCCGCGCTGCGGACCCCGCAGCATCCGCCCGGCGACCGGCACGCCTATTCCAACCTCGGCTATTGCTGGCTGGGGGCCGTGATCACTGCCACGACCGGCGTGCCCTGGCTCGACGCGGCGCAGGCTTCGGGCGGGGAGGGCCTGACGCTCGACGCAGGCCAACTGACCGTGGCGCACGTCTCATCCCCGGAAGCCGAGGCTCTGCCGGTGATGCGCCCCGAGGTCATCGGTCCGGCCGGGGGCCTGATCGGGGACGCGGCGACCTACCTTGCCTTCACGCTGGCCCAGGCCGATGCGCGGGCCGAGGACGCCGCCGCCGCCGCCCGCGCCGGAACGGGCGCAACCGACTATTACGGCTTGGGCTGGCGGGTCTGGCCACAGGACGACGCGACCTTCTACACCCATTACGGCACCATGCCCGGCACCTTCGCCTTCGCGATCCGTCGCGCGGGTGGCGGTGCGGCGGTCGTTCTGATGAATGGCGCGATGGGCGACCCCGAACGCGCCGCCGGCGCCCTGGCGGCGGACCTCATGGCGCTGCCCGACTGGCAATAGCCTGTCACCCTCGCACCCCCGCCACCCTTGAATGATCCCGCCCCCGGCCCTAGACGTGGCGTCGGACCTCCGGGGGCAGACAATGGCCTACAACGACCCCAAGACGCTGGTATCAACGGGCTGGCTGGCCCAGCATCTGACCGATCCCGACCTGCGCCTGATCGACGCCTCATGGTATCTGCCCGACATGGGACGCGACGGGCGCGCAGAGTATCAGGCAGGCCATATCCCCGGCGCGCGTTTCGTCGACATCGACGACATCTCGGATGCGCGGTCCGACCTGCCGCACATGGCCCCGCCGGTCGAGAAGTTCATGTCGCGCATGCGCGCGCTGGGTATCGGCGACGGCCACCAGGTCGTCGTCTACGATGGCGCGGGGCTGTTTTCGGCCGCACGCGTCTGGTGGCTGTTCCGCCTGATGGGCAAGACCGATGTCGCGGTGCTGGACGGCGGTTTCCCGAAATGGCAGGCCGAAGGCCACCCGGTCGAGGACATGCCCCCCGTCATCCGCGACCGCCACATGACGGTCAGCCGCCAGAACCACCTGGTGCGGGACGTCACGCAAGTCGCCGCCGCGGCCAAGCTGGGCGACTGGGCCATCGCCGACGCCCGCAGCCCCGGACGGTTCCGCGGCGAGGAGGCGGAACCCCGCCCCGGCCTGCGCGCGGGCCACATCCCCGGCGCGCGCAACGTCCACTACCGCACACTTCTGAACCCCGACGGCACGATGAAGCCGCCCGCAGACCTGGCCCGCGTGTTTGCGGCGGCCGGGATCGACCCTGCAAAACCGGTCATCACCACCTGCGGGTCGGGCGTCACCGCGGCGATCCTGTCGCTGGCGCTGGAGGTGCTCGGCCGCCGCCATTCGCTCTATGACGGGTCCTGGGCCGAATGGGGCATGTACGACGACCTCAAGGTCGCAACCGGAGAGGCATGATGTTCGAAACCCTCAACCCCCAGGCGCCCGACAAGATCCTGGCGCTGATGGCGGCCTACCGGGCCGATCCGCGCGCGGACAAGATCGACCTTGGCGTCGGCGTCTACAAGGACGCCCAGGGCCGCACGCCCGTGATGCGCGCGGTCAAGGCGGCCGAAAAGCGCCTTTGGGAGGAGGAGACCACCAAGACCTACACCGGGCTGGCGGGCGAGCCCGCCTATGCCGACGCGTTGCGCGGGCTGGTCTTGGGCGACGCGGTCCCCGC
>CAYYOE010000387.1:0-3157 GCA_964473055.1 uncultured Rhodobacterales bacterium
TCGGCATCGACCATCGCCACCCGCTCGCCCCGGCCGAACCAGTTGAACGGGTTGATCCGGCTGTCGGCGATACGGCCGCATCCCGCGGCGGTCGCGACGACCAGAAGTGCCAGTACGATCCTCGCGCGCATGCCGCCGCCCCTTGCTTGGCTGAAGCCCTGACCCAGTCGATAGACCATTGGCGCGGCTGTGGAAAGCCGCCCGCTGCGCGCGACCCTGACTGGACCCCGCCCAGATGGCGACCGGACGGCGACTGGACGGGGCGGACGGCACGGATTACCTGAGGACCGACAAGGAGACCGCCATGCCAACCCCTGCATTCCAGGACATCGTCGAGACATTCGAGTTTCTCGATGGCTGGGAAGACCGCTATCGCCATGTGATCGAGATGGGCCGCGCGCTGCCGCCGATGCACGATGCGCTGAAGGTCCCTGCGACGAAGGTAACGGGCTGCGCCAGCCAGGTCTGGATCGTGCCACGCGTCGAAGGGCAGGGGCCCGGCGCAGTGATGGGATTCGAAGGCGACAGCGACGCGATGATCGTCAAGGGCCTGATCGCGGTCCTGCATGCGATGTATGCCGGACTGACGGCGGAACAGGCGCTGCGGGTCGATGCCACGGCGGAACTGGCGCGGCTGGGTCTGAACGATCATCTGTCGGCGCAGCGTTCGAACGGATTGCGGTCCATGGTGGAACGCCTGCGCGCACTGGCGGCCGAGGCAGCCGGCTAGGCCGGTGGTGCAAGGCGTCTCTGTCGTATAGGGCGCGGGGCGGGCAGCAGCAGTAGGGAAGGAACGGCCATGGCAGCGCTGGTCTGGGTCGGGGCGGCGATATCGCTTGTCGGTCTCGTCGGCATCGTGGGCTGCATCCTGTCGGTGATGCGAGCCCGACGCAGCGCTGGCAACGACGAGGACGCGGTGCGCGAGGCCGTGCGGCGCGTCCTGCCCTGGAACCTTGGCGCCTTCATGCTGTCGATGATGGGCCTGATCCTGGTGATCGTCGGCGTGATCCTGACCTGAAGACCCCGGCGCGTCACGCCCCATTCAGGGTTGCAAAGTCTCGTCCGTTCTTGCGCAGGTCCACGATCAGCGGGTCCGGCGCCCAGAACCCTGCATCGCGCCCCGCGGACCAGCGCCGCAGCCGCCGTTCCAGCGCCGGAATGCCGCCGAGATCGGCCGCCAGCATCGGTCCGCCGCGCCAACGCGGGAACATCGCGCCATGCAGCATCGCCACGTCGATGTCCGACGGCACGCGCACCTGACGGGTCCGGACCAGGCGCGCGCCCTCGTTGGCCATGGCGTCAAGGCAGCGCGCCACGATCTCGTCATCGGCAATCTGGCGCGGCTCGATCCCCATGACCCGGCGTTCATCGGCGATCACCGCCAGTACGTCGGGGTCGTCTGCCTTTTCCCCCAGCCCGTCGGCATAGCGGTACCAGCCCCGTCCTGCGGCACGCCCAAGCCAGCCGAGTTCGGTCAGGTAATCCTCGAGCGCGGGTGGCGGATCGACTTGTGCAGAGGCGGCCTTCCGGCGCAAACGCGCCACCTCTGGATCGAGCCCCTCCGCGTCGCGCATCCGGTACGGCCCAAGCGGGAAGCCGTAGCGCTGAAGGGCGACGTCGATGCCCGCAGGGGTGGCGCCCTCTTCAAGAAGCCGGTCGGTCGCGCGGTGCAACGCCGCCCGGACCCGCCCGACCACGAGGCCCGGTGCAGCCGCGCAACCGATCGCCATGCGTCCCATGCGACGGGCCAGCCCGGCTGCCGTCGCCACCGCGGCGGCGCCGGTGCGTGGTGTCGCGCCGATTTCGACCAGACGCAGCCCGGACCCTGCCGGAACTAAGGCCAGCACCCGCTCGGCCGCTCCGCTGGCCTCGGCCAGCGCGGCCGTGTCGGCCCAACGCGTGGCCACCGCCAGCACGGTCTCGGCCCCCGTCTCGCGCCCGAGGTCTGCCATCAGCGCGTTTCGGGTGGTCTCGTCCGCGTCATGGGCCGCTGCTACAAGGACCAGCGTTTCATCGGACAGCGCCGCGAGTTCGACCGCCCCCGACAGCCGGTCCAGCCGCGCATCGCGGTCAGCCTCTGTCAGCGTGCCGCGGGCGATCGCCCCGTCGCACAACCGGTCCACCCGGGCCACTGATGTCTCGAGCGCGGCCATGCCCGAAGCCACAAGGGTGACGTCCAGACCGGCCGCGAGGCAATCAAAGGCCAGCAGGGCAGTTTCGGCCCCGTCTCCGGCGATCCCAACGCGTGGAGGAGGGGGGGCGCGCCGCGAGGTCGCGGCCGCAAGGGACCGCGCGGCACGACGCTCGGCCTGGACGGCATGCCGCAAGGCGAGGCTTTCGGGCGTGTTCCGGCAGTCGTCGAAGGCGGCGCGCTCGACCTCGAGGCCAACGTCGAACGACATCAGGGCTGTCGCCTCGACGCAATCGACAAGCCGGGTCGCGGCGAGGACCGGTTCGTCCCGCATCGCCTTGCGCCGGGTGGCGACCGCTGCGAGGTAGGCGCGCCCGTCGGCCAGCCCGTCGCGACGGTCGCGCGTCGGCCGCGGTCGGGCCCCGGTTGCAGCGAGCTTTGCCGCATAGTCCTCGGCGAAGGAAGCAAACCCCGCCCCGCTCGGTCCCAGCGCGTCGACAAGGCGCAAGGCCAGCGCGGATTCGCCGGTCACGGGAACCCCGCCCAACAGCATGTCGAGTGCCGCTGCCGCCCCCACCAGCCGCGGCAGCCGCTGGGTGCCGCCGCCTTGCGGCACGACCCCAAGACCAATCTCGGGAAAACCCAGGCGGGACGTCGGTTCGGCCAGCCGGTAGTGGCACGCCAGTGCCAGATCGAGACCGCCACCAAGCGCCGCCCCCTGGATGCCCGCGACCACCGGCTTGCGGCACACTTCGATTCGAGAACAGAGCTCTGCCAGATCGGGGGGCTGAGGTGCGTCGAACTCGGCCAGATCGGCCCCGGCCGGGTAACCGGGAGGGGCGGCAAGAAGCAGGACGACACGGACCGTAGAATTGGCCTCCGCCCGTCCGATCGCCTCGATCAGCCCGGCGCGCAGGCCGGGTGTCAAGGCATTGGCGGGCGGGTCATCCAGCGTCAGAACCGCCACCGGTCCCCGGATCGCCTCGACGATCTTGTCAGCCATCACCTGTCCCCGTTTGCTCCTGT
>CAYYOE010000388.1:0-3150 GCA_964473055.1 uncultured Rhodobacterales bacterium
GACACCTCCGTCGGCTCAAGTAAGCCGTCTGGGATGTCTCAAGGAACCCTGGGGCGGGCCACTGAGTTGCACTCGCGGCGAATGGCTAAAGCGGCCGGTCGCCATGCCCTCTTCGAGCGGCGGCTGTTGGCAGTGAGCGCGGTTTGCAAAACTGCGGGTCATGGTCGTGGTTCTCGACGTGCCCGGCACAATGCCGCCGGTCGGCACGGGCTACGTGCAGAGGCCTGTCTTCCCCGAAGCCGTCATTCGGGCGCAGATATCATTGAAGTGGCGCGAGCGTTGCCTGAAGCTTCTTTGACAGTGTGGCGCGTATCAGCCGATAGGAAGCCGCCAGGCGGTGCCTGAGTTCGTCCTCTGCCGCGTCGAATGGCAGATTTATCCATGAACGGTGGAAATAGGGGGCCTTGACGCCCACACCCATCTCGATGAGCATCTCGGCGGTCTCTATGCTGTCGGTCTTGACCGACACACCCGGCATGACAGCGCCGATGCAGGCAAACATCTTGCCGCCGACCTTCCACGCGTCATGGCCGCCACCCCACGGGTCAGACCATTCGGCTCCGGGAAATGCCTGGCAGATCGCGTTGATGCGGTCGCGGCCTGTCATGGCCCAACGATCATCTCGAAGCCACCATAGATCAGCCGGCTGCCGTCGAAGGGCATGGGATTTGCGTCTGGCTGCATGCGGGGATCGGTCATCAACTGGTGCCAGCCCGCGTCGCGCGTGGCCTTGTCCGGCCATGTGACCCAGGAGAATACCACCGTCTCGTCCTCCTTGCGCAGCACGGCGGTATGAAACGAGTTCACCTTGCCCTCGGGCAAATCATCGCCCCAGCATTCAACGATGCTCAGCGCCCCGTATTCCTTGAACAGGGCAGCGGCTTTCTGCGCATGTGTGATGTAAGCTGCCTTGTTGGTGCTCGGCACGGCGGCCACAAAACCATCAACATAGCTCATTGTTATCCCTTTCTTTTTGCCCCATTTGGGCAATGGTTGTCACTTTCCAGGGGCGGCCAAGTGCAATTGCACCGGCTTTGTCGGCGCGCGCTTGATGATCCCCTTCGCTTCGAGGTCGAGCTGTACGGCCTTCAGCCACCAACCAGCCTTGTCACCGCCCGGAAACAGGGCTTCAGGCAGCAGCGGCAACAGCGCCGCCTTGGCCTCGGGCACCTTGAAACCCGGTGCGGTGTCCGGCAGGATCGCCAGCAGCGCATCCCGCATCGCCTCGTATTTCGCGCGGTTCACCCGTTCGGTCCGGCCCGGCGAGGTGATGTTTTCGATCTCGATCTTGTCGTCGCTCATCTGGCCCCCGTCAGCCCCGCGCGCCGGTGAAGTTCAGCATCCACGGTGTACCGAAGCGGTCGGTGAACATGGCGAAGCGCTCGGCCCAGAATGTTGCGCCGGGCGGCATGGCGATGTCGCGCGCGCCATCCGACAGGGCGGCATAGACCCGGTCGAATTCGGCCACGGACGGTGTCTCGATCTGGATGCGAAAGCCCTGCGGGCGCTCATACATCTCGTCGGAATTGTCCGAGGCCATCATCAGCGTGTCGCCAAGGCGCAGCGCAAGGTTCATCACCAGATCATCGCCCCCCGGCATCCGTTCGTCGGGTGAGGCCGCATCCCTGTTCAGGAATACGCCCTCGATGGTTCCGCCAAGCGTATCGGCGTAATGCGTCATGGCTTGCAGGCAATCGCCCTTGAAGAACAGATAGAATTGCGGGGTCATCATGGCTGTCTTACCTTTCGTTGCAGTCCGTCACGTCACTGGCTCGGACCAGAAGCCGGGGCGGCCCCGCGATTCTACGCCGCATTGAACAATCTGATTAAAGTTGATATCAACTCATTATGCCTGAGTCCATCCCAAAGACACTTGACCGCAACATTGTCATGCATGTGGCCAGCACTTGCCTGTGCCTGCACACTCAGCGCGCGGCCCGCGCGCTGGCGCGGCTGTTTGACGCGGCGCTGCGCCCTCACGGTCTGAACAACGGGCAGTTCTCATTGCTGATGGCGCTGAACCGGCCCGCGCCGCCGTCCATCGGCACACTCGCGCAGTTCCTGGCCATGGACCGCACATCGCTGACGGCTGCACTGAAGCCGCTGGAGCGGCGTGGCCTTGTGCAGGTGCTGCCCGACCAGGCCGACCGTCGCAGCCGTCTGGTCCAGATCACGACGGACGGCGTGGCCTTGTTGGAAGCAGCCCTGCCGACATGGCGCGCGACCCACGCTGCACTGGACGGTGCGCTTGGGGGCGACGTGCCCGCCCGGCTGCGCGCCGATTTGCCTCAGGTCCCGACGTCCACCGCTGCCGTCACTCGAAAAGGGTCATAGACCGCGACAGCTTCGCAACCTACTCGGGCGAAAGCTTCGCGCAAATCCCGTTCAACAACGGGTCGATGTCGGCCCGTTGCCGCCGGTCAGGACGGACCACGACGCTGCGGTGCGGCTTCCCCGAACCAGTCACTCATGCATCGCGTAGCACTTTGAACTACCGGATGTCGTTGAGCGGACGAAGTAGTCGTTCGCGAACTTTCCGCAGAAGTCTATTTCTTTCCTCCAGATTTGGGTTCCGTAATCGAACTATGATCGACGAGGTTCCAGGGCAACCCTGCTTGCCGGTAGATGCGTTTGCCCAAACGCGGGTAGTCGCCTACGTCGTGCGCCAATCGCTCTCCGACTACGATGCAACGCAGCGTGGCCATGCCCGAGTTGCGGATACAGTGCGGTAGGCCACCCTTCCGGTAGCCAATAAAGTCTCCCGGTCCGATTGGGTGTTCTTCGTCGCCGATCACAGCCGTTGCCTCGCCCTCCAGCACATAAACGCACTCGTCCTCGTGGTGATGGACATGGTGTTCGGTGGTCTCGCAGCCTGGCTTGACCTCGATGATGTGGAAGCCGAATCCGGTCAGCCCCGTCATGTCGCCCAGGCTCTTGTTGTTGCGGCGTGCGTTCGGGTTAAGGAAGTGAGTCTTGGCGAGCCCTTCCATTCCGGCGATCTCTGCCGCCTTGACAACATAGGGTATTTTAGCGTCCCGGTCGTTTTGCGTCTCGTTTGCCATGTCATCCTCCGCTCTTGTGAAATGCACGAAAACCGACACAAGCATAAGCCCTGTTGCAGGCTCCGCAAAGCAAAGCCATGATTTGCTC
>CAYYOE010000389.1:0-3133 GCA_964473055.1 uncultured Rhodobacterales bacterium
TTGAGCATGGCGTGTCCGATCCTGTTGACGAGGCAGCGCAAGGGGCAAAGGGGGGGCGGGGCGCAGGGTTCGCGCGCCCCGGCGGTAAGGTCGGGATCAGGCGTCGATCCAGATGTAGTCGAACCGGCTCGACCAGTTCTGCCCGTGGCTGCGGAAGTTCCGGACGTCGGGGCGGAAGGCCACCATGTTGCGGCGTCCGCCCAGCATGATGCCCGGCACCTCTTCCTGCGCCAGGCGCTGCGCCTCGTGGTAGAGTTCCAGGCGCCGGGCCGGGTCGGCGGTGCCCACCGCTTCCAGGATCAGCGCATCGAAACGGTCGGCCCCCGGGCCGGTCCAGCCGCCCGGTTCGCTGGCGTTGCGGGGCGACAGGCGCGAGAGGTTGATGAACGGGTTGCGCGGGCCGACGAGGTTGCGGCGCGGGCGGCCGATGGGGGCGTTCACTGCGGTCACAAAGGGGTTGAATCCGTCACAGGGCCGCTCCTCGAAGGCCAGCGTGATGCCGGCCTCGGCCAAGCTTTCGGTGACGATCGGGTAGATCCGCGGCTCTTCCGGGAAGGACGGGCAGAAGTACATCGCGGGCAGGGTCACCCCGTTGCCGTACCCGGCCTCGGCCAGAAGGGCCTTGGCGCGGGCGACGTCGCGGCCCGCGGTGCGCGGCAGGAATTCGGCGTTGACGCCGTTCATGTGGGTGTCGTTGCCGGTCCAGCCCTGCGGGTCGCCATAGACGATCTCGTTGATCTTCTGCCGGTCCACGGCCAGCGCCATGGCCTGCCGCACGCGCCGGTCGTTCCAGGGAAAGTCGACGTTCTTGGGCAGGACCAGCCAGAACTGGTCACCGGCGGGCGCGGCGTGGATTTCGGCGCCTGCGTCCTGGAATTGCCCGACCTGACCGGGGTCGATGTTGAAGACGGCGTTCAACTGCCCGGCGCGGAACCCGTTGATGGCGGCATTGCCGACCGTGATCACGCCGCGCAATTCGTCGAGGAACGGCCCGCCCGCCCAGTAGCTGTCGTTGCGCACGGCGCGGAACTGGCGGGTGTTGTCGATCTCGACCAGCTTGAACGGGCCGGTGCCGATGCCGTCGAAGCCGATCGTCTCGGCGGGACCGGCCTTGAACACCGCCGCGCGGTATTCGGCGACGGAATGCAGGAATTCGGCATTGGGCGACTTCAGGAAGAAGCGCACGCCGTAGCGGCCCATCGCTTCCATCCGGTCGACCTGCCCGCCGATCAGGCCCACGCCGCCGGTGCGGTGGAACTCCATCGACGAGATCACGTCATCCGCCGTCATCTCGGTGCCGTCGTGGAACAGCACTCCCTCGCGCAGCGCGAAATCCCAGACCAGCAGGTCGTCCGACGGCGTGGCCGAGGCCGCCAGTTCCAGCTGCGGTTCCATGTTCTCGTCGACCCAGGTCAGGCAGTTCCAGACCGAGCGGGTCAGAAGGTCGATCCAGAAATAGGGATGCTCGCCCCGGTTCGACTGGCCCAGCGCCCAGTTCGGATAGGTCTGGCCGTAGGTCAGGATGCCCCCCTGCTTCGGCGTCTGGCCCTCCAGCATCGCAGCGATCGAATCTACGGTATCGGCGAGTGCCTTGGACGGGTCGAGCAAATGCGACAGGCCGAAGACGGTGGCCCCGGCCGAGACCTGGGCCATGAAGGCGCGACGCGAGATGGATGGCATGAAGGTATTCCTCGGACAGGGGACTGCGGGTCTAGGCGTGGGCCGTCTCCTTGACAGTCCGGTGACAGGCGCGGCGGTCACGGCTCGATGTCACGCAAAGTTCGCACACAGTGGCCGGGTCTGCGGCTATCGTTGCACTGTCACGGTCGTGCTGTAGCTTTGGTCCATAGCGTTGACACCCGGGGAAAGGCTCCATGTCGAATCGTTCCACACGCGGCACCGACTGGCGCCTGGCCACCGCCGAATTGCGGGGCCGGATCGCAGCAGGCGAGTTGCCGCCCGGCAGCCGTTTGCCCAGCCTGTCGGATCTGGCTCGCAGCACGGGTCTCTCGCTCTATGGGGTCCGGCGGGTGATGCAGCATCTTCGGGACGGCGGGTGGATCGTGGCCGAGCAGGGGCGCGGCTATTTCGTCGCCGAGGACAGCTTCGTCTACCGCATCCACAGCGGAACCCGGTTCGGCAGCAATCTGCGGGCAGAGGGCAAGTCGGTCGAGACACGGTTGCTGACGGCCCGGATCATCCGGGCGCCGGCCGATGTCGCGCGCGGTCTGGGGCTGCGCAGCGGCGCACCGATCCTGCGGGCCGAGCTTCTGCGAATGGTCGAGGGGCGACCGGCGATCCTGGGGCGACACCACTACCATGCCGCCGGGCGCTTTGCCGCCTTGGCGGACCTGCTTGCCCGCACCGGTAGCGTTTCGGCCGCGTTCCGGCAGTTGGGCCTGCCGAAATTCCACCGGCGCGAGACCCTGATCGGGACGCGTCTGCCCAGCCCGTTCGAGGCGGACTGCCTGGGCATCCCCACTAGCCAACCGATCATCGTGGCCACGGGCATCAACGTGGATGCGCAGGACCAGGTGGTCGAGGTGTCCGTGTCACTGTCGCGGGGCGACCGGGTGCAGCTGCGGGCCTGAGCCCCATTCGAATGCCCGGTCGCGAGGCCATGTCCGATCATGCATTTCGTCAGGCGGCCAGCCCCATGGCGGCAAGACCTGCAACAGTTGCGGGCAAACACGCGAAGTCGGCCCGCGGCTCCTTCTGCTGCGACCCCCTACGATCATCCAGCTGAGACCAGAGTCGGCGGTTGAATCTGGCGGGCAAGTCCTGCGCGTCGGGAACGCCGTCGCAAGGCGCGGCTCACAAATGCCATGCCCGACACGGAAGCCCCAGCCGAAGCAGAACGCGACTGGTTCCGTCAGACTGTAGATGCAGGACCACTGCAAGCCGCAAGGAGCCCTCGTAGGTTAGCGCTGCGGCTCGTCCCGCGAGGCGTAGCGCAAAAGAGCACATTCGGCGGCAGATGGGCCGTGGTCAGCCTGATCCGGATGGGCGATAGTCGATTGGAGAAAGAGGTACGCGGCCCACCAACTGCCGCCGCCTGCTCTGCCCATGAGACGCGGACACCCCTTGGTGCGTCCGCAGCCGGAGTTCTGCGACCTGAAGTGGTAGCGGAGGT
>CAYYOE010000390.1:0-3129 GCA_964473055.1 uncultured Rhodobacterales bacterium
GTTTCCCCGGCATCGGGCGGCTGGTGTTCAACGCGATCAACCAGCGCGACATTCCGGTGGTGCAGGCGGCTGTGATTCTGCTGTCGGGCATCTTCATCACGCTGAATCTGCTGGTCGATCTGGTCTATGCGCGGCTCGACCCGCGCGTGAAGCTGGCGGGGGGCTAGGGCCATGGCGGACATCCCTTCGGACGGCCTGACGCGGCTTGCCCCGCAGTCCACCTCGCACTGGCGGCGCGAACTGGCGCGGGCGGGGCGCAGCATGGTGGCCGCGAAATGGCCGCTGCTGGCGCTGTTCATTTTGGCCGTGGTGACGGTTGTGGCGATCTTCGGCCCCTCCATCGCGCCGTTCGACCCGAACCGGCAGAACATCATGCTGCGGCTGGCCGCCCCGGGCGATACGGGCGCGCGGGGGGCGATCCACTGGCTGGGGTCCGATGCGCTGGGCCGCGACGTGCTGTCCCGGCTGCTGTACGGCGCGCGGATATCCCTGCTCGTGGGTGTCTGCGCCATCGCGGTCGGCGGCACCATCGGGGTGATCGCGGGGCTGGTGTCGGGCTACTTCGGCGGCTGGATCGACGACGTCATCATGCGGCTGGGCGACATCCAGCTGGCGTTTCCCTTCATCCTTCTGGCCATCATGTTCCTGGTGGTGCTCGGCCCCGGGGTCGGGAACCTGATCCTGGTCCTCGGGATCGGGCAATGGGTGACCTATGCCCGCATCGTGCGCGCCCAGACGCTGAGCTTGCGCGAGAAGGAATTCGTGGAAGCCGCCCGCGCCATGGGCGATTCCACGCCCTCGATCATCCTGCGCACGATCCTGCCCAACCTCGTGGCGCCGCTGACCGTGATCGCGTCCTTCAACGTGGCCGCGGTGATCCTGTCCGAGGCCGCGCTGTCGTTCCTCGGCCTCGGCGTGCCGCCTTCGGTCCCCACCTGGGGGTCGATGCTGGCCGAAAGCCGCGAGCAGCTGATCGCCAACAAATGGTGGCTGGCGATCTTCCCCGGCCTCGCGATCGTCTTCACGGTCCTGTCATTCAACATTCTCGGCGACTGGCTTCGGGACTTCCTCGATCCGCGCCTCAAGGAACGGGGGTGAACCCATGAAAATCGGCATCATCGGCGCGAGCTTTGCGCGCGCCGCCTACCTGCCCGCGCTGCGCCATGTGCCGGGGGCTGAAGTAGTCGCCATCGCGTCGGGACGGCTGTCCTCGGCCCGGTCGGCGGCGGACGAATTCGGCGTGGCCCATGCCTATGACGACTGGCAGGCGATGCTGGACGCGCATGCCTTCGATCTGGTGTGCATCGCCACGCCCACGAACCTGCACGCGCCCCAGGCGCTGGCCGCCATCGCGAAAGGCGCGCATGTGATCTGCGAAAAGCCCACCGCGATGAATGCGGTCGAGGCGAAGGCCATGTGGGATGCCGCCGAGGCCGCGGGCCGCGTGCACATGATCGACCACGAACTGCGCTTCAACCCCAACCGCGCCCGCATCGCGGCGATGATCGCGAATGGGGATCTGGGCGAGATCCGGCACGTCAACATCGCCAACATCGGCAACTCCTGGGCCGATCCCGGCAGCCGCCCGCTGGGCGACTGGTGGTCGGATGCAGCCCAGGGCGGCGGCCGCCTGGGGGCGAACGGCAGCCATCAGGTGGACATGCTGCGCTTCTGGCTGGGCGAGGTCGCGATGGTCACCGGCGCTGCCCCCGTCATGGTCCCCGCCCGGGTGGACAATGCGACGGGCAAAGCCTGGACCGCTACCGCCGACGACGTGGCGTATTTCACGCTCCACATGACATCGGGCGCGCTGGCGCAGGTGTTCATGTCGGGCGTCGCCGCGCACAACATCGGGAACCTGACGCAGGTCTTCGGGTCGAAGGGGACCATCACGCTCGACAACGCCGACGAGAAGCTTTGGTTCGCCAAGGCGGGGCAGGGGTTCGAGGAGATCACCGAAGACGACCCCAACTCCCGCCTGCCCGGCCTGAACAAGGGTATCTGGAACGTCTCGGTCGTGGCGCTGATGCAGGAGGCGGCAAGCGCCATCCGCGAGGGACGCGCACCCGCCCGAGGGGCCACTTTCCGCGACGGATACCTGAACCAGCGCGTGCTGGATGCCGTGCGCATCTCGGGCGCGGAAGGGCGCAGCGTAAGGCCCGAGGACGCCCATGCCTGACCTGTCGGGCCGCCGTATCCTTGTCACTGGCGCGGCCCAGGGTCTGGGCGCGGCCATCGCGCGCCATTGCGCCGGGATTGGTGCTGATCTCCTCCTGATGGACCGAGATACCGCAGGGCTGAACGCCACGCTTGCCGCCTGTCCGGGCGCGTTGGGCATCACCGTGGACCTGTCCGACGCAGACGCCACATCCCGTGCCATCTCGGGCCTGATCGACGGCCCCGTGGACGCGCTGATCCACAATGCCGCCATCCTGAAGGTCGAACCGGTGGAAAAGGTCAGCCTCACCACCTTTCTGGCCACGGTGAACGTGGGTCTTCAGGCCGGGTTCCAGCTGACGAAGGCAGTCTGGCCCGGCATGGTCGCGCGTGGGCAGGGCACCTTGATATTTGTCTCGTCCCGGTCCGGGATCGAGGGGTTTCATTCGGAAACCGCCTATTGCGCGGCCAAGCACGCGCTGGAAGGGCTGTCGAAGTGCCTCGCCATGGAAGGCGAAGCGCATGGCATCGCATCGCACACGATCACACCCGGCATGTACATGCATACGCCCATGTCCGAAACAACCTATACCCCGGAACTCATGGCGAAATGGGTGGACCCGATCCGACTTGCCCCGGCCTTCGCCTGGCTTGCCGCCGCCCCCCGCATGGCCCTGTCCGGCCAGCGCCTGTCCGCCTGGGATCTGTCGCAGGAGCACCCCGAATGACCACCGCCGCCCCCCCTTCGGCCGAAATGCAGGCCGTCTACGACTGGATCGACGCCCACGCCGACGAATGCATCGCCGACCTCCAGGCCTTCGTGCAGCGCCCGTCCATCAGCGCCCAGAACATCGGCCTGCGGGAAACCGCGGGCTGGCTCCGCGACCTCATGCACCGCGACGGCCTGCCCGCCGAGTTCCACGAGCTTGACGCTGGCCCCCCGGTCGTCTTCGGCCACCTGCCCGCGAAAAA
>CAYYOE010000391.1:0-3121 GCA_964473055.1 uncultured Rhodobacterales bacterium
GCCAGCCGGGTTTCCGACATGACGTAGCCCATGAACACGAACATCGGCAGCGTCAGCAGCGGATACCAGCGCATCAGCTTGATGGTGGACGAGAACCCCATGGCCTCGCCGCCCTGGCCCCACAGAAGAAGCGCCGCCACCACGGCGACAAAGCCGATCACGCCGAACACGCGCTGGCCGGTGACCATCATCAGAAGCATGGTCGAGAACATCAGGATCGCGATGGTCTCGTAGCTCATGCGCGGCCGTCCCCTGTCCCGGTTCCGGGCTGATCGGGGTCGGCGTAGCCGCGTCCGGCAGGGATCGGCTGGCCGCGCAGGAAGGCGATATCGCGGATCAGGAAGGCCAGCGCCTGCAACAGCATCAGGAACAGCCCGACGCACAGGATCACCTTGATCGGCCACATCACCGGGCGCCAGGCCGAGGGGCTGCGTTCCAGGAACCCGGTCTGCGGCCACGGAATGTCGAACGGCAGCCAGACCACCTCGCGCGGGATCCAGCGCAGGCTGAGCGAATAGGCGGTGGACCCGACCGCGCCCCACAGCATGACCCCCAGATAGAAGGCCAGCGCCAGCACCGTGAAGGCATCCACCCAGGCCCGCCTGCGGGGCGTCCAGCGGTGATAGAACAGGTCCATCCGCACATGCGCGCCGGCCTGCATGCTCCACGGCCCGCCCAGCACGAAATAGGCAATCATGGTGAACTGCGCGGCTTCCAGCGTCCACAACGCCGGGCGGTCCAGCTTGGAGATCGTGGAATAAAGCAGGATGCCCATCAGGACGAAGAGCAAATACATCGCCACGCGCCCGATCCCGTGGTTCAGGCCGTCCACGAACCGGACAAAGGCGACGAACGGGCGGGGCATCAGGCCTCCACCCCCTTGGGCACTTGCGCCAACGCAGCTGTCAGCACCGGTGCCAACAGATCGGCCATGGCGGCCTCGGCGGCCTTGCCTGCGATCAGGTCGTTGCGGATTTCCAGCATGACATTCTGCAATCCGTAGGGGGTGGCATGCAGCCGCAGCAGATGCGTCACGCCGTCGGCCGCACTGTAGGGGGCGTTCAGCGCGACGCGAAGGCCTGTCCGTGCCGACGCCTCGGCTGCGACAATACGCGCCAGACGGTCGCAGGCATCGTGGATTACCCCCAACTCGGTTGCGCGCGGCTTGCCGAACCACACCGGCGTAAAGCTGTGCACCGTCACGATCACCGGTGGCCGCGCCATCGCAAGCCGCCGCGCGACCAGCCCGTGCAGCGCTGTGTGGAATGGCAGGTAGACCGCCTCGGTCCGGCGCAACCGCTCGGCTGCCGACAGGTCCGCATTGCCGGGGATGTCATGGACTTCCGACCGCGCCGCCATTGCCCCGTCCGAATCGGGCGGCCTGTTCAGGTCGAACACCAGCCGCGACACCTGCGCGGCCACCAGCGTGGCGTCCATCCGACGCGCCAGACCCTGCGCCAGGCCCAGCGCCCCGGGATCCCACGCGACATGCGCTTGCCGGGTCTCTGCCGACAGGCCAAGATCTCCTGCCCAGTCTGGCAACCGGCGCGAGGCATGTTCACAGACCAGAATCACATCGGACCGCGCGTCCGCGCCCGTCACGGCGACGACCGCCTCGGGGGGCGTTTCAGGGTCCTGCGGATCAGGCGACATGCCGCCACGCTGGCGCGCGGCGCGCATCGCTGTCAAGATTCTTTCCATCGCGCACGATCTGTAGCAAGTTATTCGTGCGACAGATTGATGCCTTGCCTGCGCCGCGGTCAGCCCGGAATGACTGTCGGCCCGAACACTCGATGAAAGTCCCAGCATGGCACCCTCGACGGCGACACCAGCCCTGACCACCGAAGCCCGGCTGCGTGCCGCCTTCGACGCGATGACCCCGGCCGAGCGCCAGTTGGCCAGCCACATCCTCAAGAGCTATCCGGTGGCCGCGCTGGGTTCCATCACGGTGCTGGCCAAGGCGGCGGGCGTCTCGACGCCGACGATCGTCCGACTTGTCCAGAAGCTGGGCTACAAAGGGTATCCGGCATTTCAGGCGGCGCTGCGGGACGAGGTTGAGGAACGACTTGTCACGCCGCTGGTCAAGCATGACCGCTGGGCGCAAAATGCACCCAAGGCGCACCTGCTGAACGCATTCGGCGATGCAATTCTGGCCAATCTTCAGGCCACGCTGGCCGAGATCGACCACGATGATTTCGACAGGCTGGCCGCGCTGGTGGCCGACCGCGATCGGCAGGTCTATGCCATGGGCGGGCGGATCACCCACGCGCTGGCCGACTACTTCATCACCCACCTGCGGGTGATCCGGCCCGGCGTCACGCTGATCTCGGACATGTCGAACACCTGGCCGCCGGCGCTGCTGGACATCCGGGCGGGCGACGTTCTGGTCGTCTTCGACATCCGCCGGTACGAGAACGCGGTGCTGCAGGTTGCCGAGGAGGCGCGCGCGCAAGGCGCCGTGGTGGTGCTGGTCACCGATCAGTGGGTGTCGCCCGCCGCGACCCTTGCCCAGCACCGGCTGGTCGCCCATGTCGAAGCCCCTTCGGCCTGGGATTCCACCGTTGCCATGCAGATGCTGGTCGAAACCCTGCTGGCCGCGGCGCAGGCGCTGACATGGGAAGACACCCAGGCCCGGATGACACGTCTGGAAGACCTCTACGCCCGGACGCGCCTGTTCCGCGGACGCAAGTAGCGGTCGGTCCGGCAGGGACGCGCCCCTAACCGGGGCAGGCAGGGGCGCGGCGCCAAATGCACCTTTCGCCCCGCACGTTTCTGCCTGTCCCTTGGGCAAGCGCCTGCTGTCCGGGCGCAACCATGCTCTGAAACGAGGCGTCTGCAGGGCCTCGCCCCTAGCGCCGGTGGTCCATTCCGTGAAAGGTCTGCGCAAAGGGGAACCGCAACCGCATGTCGATCAAGGCCGCCATCCACCATCTGACGCATTATCGCTACGACCGCCCTGTCACGCTGGGCCCGCAGGTCATCCGCCTGCGACCTGCGCCGCATTCGCGCACCCGCGTCATCAGCCATTCGCTGAAGGTCACGCCGGAACCCCACTTCGTGAACCACCAGCAGGACATCTACGGCAACTGGCTGGCGCGCTTCGTCTTTCCCGAACCCGTGC
>CAYYOE010000392.1:0-3117 GCA_964473055.1 uncultured Rhodobacterales bacterium
CGCGGCGTCGGGTCTGCTGCGTCATCGGTCGAGCCCCGGGTCAGGCGCGGATCAGATCGCGCAGCATGTCGTTGATCAGGCCGACGCGCGACAGGGCCTCTTTCAGGCGGTCATGGTCGCGGTGGTTGAGGCTTGCCAGATGCACGCGGCTGCCCGGCTTCACGCCTGTTGCAATATCGGTGATCTGCTGGGACAGGATCAGACGCTGGATCAGCCGGTGCGCATCGATGATCAGGTCGGCGTCGGTCTCGGCACGTCCCGCCGCAGTGACCGCCGCGCGCAGGCGCGCCGGGGTCGACAGGGCCTCGACCCCGTGCCGCAGGGCGACGGCGCGGGCCCCTGCGGTGATCGGCAGAAGGCCTCCACCCTTCAGGTCCACGCGGCCCGTGTCATCCTTGCGGATGCGGCCGAACATGCCCAGCGGCGGGCTGTGTGCCCCCGCCGCCTCGCCCAGCGCCCGCACAAGGGCGGGTGCGTCCTGTGCCGTCCGGGTGGCGGCATGGCGCAGGTCGTCGGCCAGCCGTGCGCCCTCGGTGCCCGAGACATGCGCCGCGACAAAGTCGTAGAAGATGTCCACGTTCAACAGATTTTGCGGCACCGGTCGCGCCGCCCAGTCGGCCAGTTGTCTGTCCCACTCCGACACCGTGCGGCGCCACGCGCGGTTGCGCGCCATCACACCGCCCTTGCACAGCGGAATGCCGGCCTGATCGAGGATCTCGGTGAAGCGGTGCGCGAAGCGCGCGAACCAGTCGTCTTCGGCCCCAAGATCGCCCGTGTGGCTGTCGGCCACGACCAGCGCGTTGTCCTGATCGGGCGCCAGCAGGCTTTCGCCGCGACCACCCGACCCGAGCACGAGAATCGCATAGGGCGCGGGCGACGGGCCGTGGCCCTGTGCCAGCATCTCCGCTTCGGCCAGTTCGGCGGCGCGCGCGGTCATGGCGCGGCCCTCGGCGGCGATAACGGCCGCGACCTCGGGTGCCGCCAGTCCGTCGGCCAGCAGCCCGCCCGCCAGCCGGTGCAGTGCGGCCTGCACCTGTGCAAGGTCCACCGCAGTGGTGGCCGACGCCATCTCGTCGCCCACGGTCAGCAGTGCCAGCGCACGCTCGCGCAGGAGGGTGCGCAGGGTGAAGATACCCGCCAGGCTACCGTCGGGAGCGCTGACGCCAAGGTAGCGCAGATTGCGGCGCGCCATCAGTCCCAACCCGCGATACAGGTAGGTATCGGCCGGTGCGGTGATGACGGGGTAGGTGGCGACCTCGCCGGCCGTCGCTTCACCGGCGTCCCGGCCGCGCCGCGCCATCGCGCGCAGCAGGTCACGTTCGGTCAAGATGCCATACGGGCCGCCGGGCACCCTCGGGTCGACGAACAGGCAGCCAAAGCCGCGGTCGTCCATTACATGGGCCGCCTCGCGCAGGGTGACGCCGGGGGCAGTGGTGACGATGGGGCTCGACATCACGTCGGCCAGCCGCTGGCGATAGAGAAAGCTGTCGACCGCCTTCTGGTGGCCCGCGCGCAGCGTGTCTTCCTGCAGGTCCGGGCGACCGGGTCTGTCGAACCAGCCCGCCTGGTCCTGGCGCGCGATCAGGTCGGTGGCGCGGCGCTGGGTCGTCTCGGCCTCGCCCAGGGTACGGACGCCGCGCGCGGCCAGACGGGGCAGCAGCGCGGTGTAGATCCCGGCGGTGGTCTGTACGTCGCCCATTGCGGTATGGCGGTAGGTGACGGGCACCGCCAGCGTCAGCGCCATGCTGTCGAGTGAGGTGTCGACCACGCCCCGGTCCAACCCGGCCAGCAGCCAGGCCACGTCCAGTGTTCGCGGCTCGCGCCAGACCACGCCCGCGCGTTTCGCCTCGGCCCGCAACAGCGCGAGGTCGTAGTGGATCGAGTGGCCCACCACAATCCGGTCGCCGATGAAGGCCGCGAGGTCGGGCAGGACCTGGCCGATGCCGGGCTTGTCGGCCACGTCGGCGTCAAGGATGCCATGCACACGCGCGCTCTCCGCCGGGATCGGCAGGCCGGGGTTCACCAGCACGTCGAAACCTGTTCCGTCCGCGACCTTGGAACCCTTCAGGTGCAGGGCGCCGATCTGGACGATCCGGGCGGTGGCGACGTCGAGGCCGGTCGTCTCGGTGTCGAGGACCACGACCTCGAGCGACAACAGCGGCGTGGCGGGCAGGGCGGTCATGGCGCTAGCCTTCCGGAATGCAGCGCTGCGCAAGTTCCGCCGCAAAGGCAGGGTAGTCTATGCGCTGGCGCATTTTGGACTGGAAATCGATGAACCGCATCGCTGTGTTGTTCGTCACCATCTCTCGGTCGGCCTCGCGCACGGAGTCCTCGATCGGGGCGTGGGCAAGCAGCCTGTTTGCGGTGGCGACGGCGATCCGGTCGGGCGTGCGGGGCGGGGCGAAGAGAATCGGCGGCATGCGGGCGTCGAACTCGGCGACAAGGTCCACCCAGCCGGTCTCGCGCCGGTGTTCGGGCACGGCCTCGGCGGCCAGCACATCGGCATAAAGCCGTCGCAGTCCCTGCGCCCGGGCGTCCACATCGGCGGGAAGACCGGGGCGCAGGTCCGATTCGAGAATCAGGATCAGGTCCTGCACCGCCACGCCGAAGCCTTCCCATTTGCAGATCGTCAGGGCGAAGCCGAAATCTGCATCGGAAAACAGCTTCGGTCCCGCCAGAAGGGTGCGGGCACGCAGATAGGAATAGCTGCTGCCCTGCGACAAATAGGCCCCCCCGGACCGAAGAACCTCGACGGTGTGGGACCAGGTTCCGCTCCGCTTGGGTGAGAAGAACGCGCCGATCAGGTCACGCATTGCTTGTCATTTCTTGATGAAGGACGACGGCGGTTTGGGTCTGGCCGGTATGCGACAGCATGCAGTTGATTTCCCTGTTTGCGTTAGCACGTTTGACAGAAACATGCGCATAGGCAAGACTGGTACTTGCGCAACTTTCGTTCGCGCTGCTAGAGGCGGCGAGCGACAAGAAACCGGATCTTACCGGACTGGCGTGGACGGGAACTGGGAGGGGCTGACGTTGCGAGGGTGCACGTCCCCCTGCCGCATTGACGGGAGGTCGATCCTTGACGGAACAACTGCCGCCTGAACAGGCGCAGGCCCA
>CAYYOE010000393.1:0-3093 GCA_964473055.1 uncultured Rhodobacterales bacterium
TTCACCGTCATGGCCGCGGCGGACGAGGCCGACCTTGTCCACATGGTCGCGACTGCTGCCGCGCATGACGACGGCCCCATCGCGTTCCGCTATCCCCGCGGCGATGGCGTGGGGGTGGAGATGCCGGGCGCGGGCGTGGCCCTGACCATCGGCAAGGGCCGGGTGCTGCGGCAGGGCGAGCGTGTGGCGATCCTGTCCTTCGGCACGCGCCTGGCCGAGGCGCTGCGCGCGGCCGAGGCGCTGGAGGCGCGGGGCATCGGCGCCACGGTGGCGGACGCCCGATTTGCCAAGCCGCTGGACCATGACCTGATCCGGCAGCTGGCTGCGCACCACGAGGTGCTGGTCACGGTCGAGGAAGGCGCAGTGGGCGGCTTCGGCAGCCATGTGGCGCAGTTTCTGGCGGAACAGGGTCTGCTGGACGGCGGGTTGCGGTTCCGGTCGATGGTGCTGCCCGACACCTTCATCGACCAGGCCGGTCCCGAGGCGATGTACCGGATCGCCGGGCTGCAGGCCGCCGATATCGAGGCGAAGGTGCTGGGCGCGCTTGGGGTCGCAATGGCCTCCCGGCGCGCGTGACTCAGGCGCGCAGTCCGGTTTCCTGCAGGAGGCCGAGGCGCTTGGCCTCGTAGTAGTAGCCCCGCGCATACCAGCGCACTGCCGCGTCCTTGTCGCCGCGCGACACCAGCCACGCGCCGCGCAGGTAGCGGACGGCATATTCAAGGTTCGTCTCGGCGTCGAGCAGGCCTTCGGGCGGCCCCTGATAGCCCATGGTGCGGGCGGTCTGCGGGTGGATCTGCATCAGGCCCATGTAGGGGCCGTTGCGGGCTGCGGGGTTGTAGCGGCTCTCGCGGATCACGACACGATGGACGAGGTCGCGCGGTACTCCGTGGCGGTCGGCGGCCGCGTCGACCATGGCGTGGAGCTCGGGCGAGCCGGCGGCCACCGGGCGCGGAGTATTGACGGTGGCGCGAGTGGCCAGGTCATCGCCGCAGCCGGCAAGCGGCAGGGCAACAAGGCCCAGTGTCAGGCTGCGGCGGGTGATCGGCATGGGGTGCTCTCCGGGCGGATTAGGAAGGCTACCGCCTGCGACGCCACCGGGAAAGCGCGCCCCGGGCCCGTCGGCGGAATCTTGCGGACGGCCCGGCTTTGCCGGGCCGGCATCATTTGCCTTGCCGCCGCGCCCGGGGCGCGGTCGGCGCAGGCCGTGCCTCCGGCGGAGGTATTTGGACAAGGGTGAAGGGTCAGTCGCCCGTAGACAGCAGCGCCGCAAGGCCGCTGCGGTAATCGGGATATGCCAGACGCACGCCGAGTTCGTCCTTGATCCGGTCGTTCCGGACCTTCTTGGATTCGGCGTAGAAGCTGCGCGCCATTGGCGACAGGTCGGCCAGTTCGAACGGGACGGCAGGTGGGATCGGAAGGCCGAGCAGGGACGCCGCGTGTTCGATCACGTCCTGCGGGGGGGCGGGGTCATCGTCGCAAACATTGTAGATGCCGCCCGCCCGCGGCCGGTCGATCGACGCGTGCAGGACCTGGGCGATGTCGTCGACGTGGATGCGGGAAAACACCTGGCCCTTCTTGATGATCCGCCGGGCGGTGCCATCACGCACCTTGGCAAAGGGGCCGCGGCCGGGACCGTAGATGCCCGCGAGGCGGAATATCATCAGGGGCCAGCCGCCTTCGCGCGACGCCACCTGCCACTGTCGTTCAGCCATCACGCGCAGTTGCCCGCGCCGGGTGGCGGGGTGCAGAGGGCTGTCCTCGTCCACCCAGTCGCCGGCGTTGTCGCCATAGACCCCGGTGGTCGACAGGTAGGCGACCCATGCGGGACGCGCGACCGACAGCGCGTCGGCGACCTGCGGCAGGAACGGGTCGCCCGCATCGTCCGGCGCGGCGGAGGCCAGAACATGGGTGGCGCTGCGCGCGGCCTGCGCAAGATCGCCTACAGGCAGCAGGACGGGCGCGATCCCGGCGCGACGCATGATGTCGGCCCTAGCGGGATCGCGGGTGGTTCCCGTGATCGCCCAGCCTAGCGGGCGCAGCCGACGCGCCAGCGCCGCGGCCGAATAGCCATGGCCGAGGGACAGCAGTTTTCCGGGTCTCGTCATGCATCCGGTATCGACCCCGGCGGATCGTTTCGCAAGCGTCCGGGAACGTCGGGGGTTGCACGGGTCCGGTTCGGCGTGAGAGACCGACCGGGGGTGGCGCCGCAAGGCTGTGGCATCATCCCCTGATCTTTCCGAGGGCCCCCATGGTCGCCGAACCCGCACTTCCCGTGCTGTCACCCGATGTGGCAAAGCCAGAGGATTTCTTCGATCCGGCCCCGGCTGTCGACCGGCTGGTGGCGTTGTATCAGGATAGCGTGACGTTCCTGTCGCGGAATTTCCTCGACACGATGCGCAGCGGACGCCCCGCCGCCCGGTTTCGCGCCCACTATCCCGAGATCCGGCTTGTCACCACGAGCTTTGCTCCGGTCGATTCCCGGCTGTCCTTTGGTCATGTCGCGCAGCCCGGGACCTATGCCACCACGGTTACCCGGCCTGACCTTTTCCGGGGCTACCTGACGCAGCAGATCGGGCTTCTGATCCGCAATCACGGGGTGCCGGTGACGGTGGGTCCCTCGGCGACGCCGATGCCGGTGCACTTCGCGGTCGCGAACGACGCGGGGCTGAGCGTGCCGCAGGAAGGTGCGCTGGAGTTTGCATTGCGCGATGTCTTCGACGTGCCGGACCTGTCCACCACCCACGACGACATCGTGAACGGGTCGGGGTTCGTCTATCCCGACGGGGCCGAGCCCCTGGCCCCCTTTACCGCGCAGCGGGTGGACTATTCCCTCGCGCGCCTGGCGCATTACACCGCGACGGACCCCGTGCATTTCCAGAACCATGTTCTGTTCACGAACTACCAGTTCTACGTCGATGAGTTCGAGGCCTATGCCCGGGCCATGCTGGCGGACCCGTCGTCTGGCTACACCGCTTTTGTCGGGACAGGGAACGCTGTCATCACCGCGCCGGACGGACAGTTGCCGCAGCCCGGCAAGATGCCGCAGATGCCGGCCTATCACCTGGTGCGGCCCGACAACCAGGGCATCACGCT
>CAYYOE010000394.1:0-3090 GCA_964473055.1 uncultured Rhodobacterales bacterium
GTCAGCTACCAGACCGCCTGGCTCAAGGCGAACCACCCGGTCGAGTTCATGGCCGGCGTGATGAACTGCGACCTGCACCTGACCGACAAGCTGTCGGTCTATGCGGAAGAGGTGCGCCGCGGCATGTCGATCCGCATCGTTCCGCCCTGCGTCAACCGGTCGGACGCGCGGTTCACTGTGCGGGATGGCGCGCTGGTCTATGGTCTGGGGGCGCTGAAGAACGTCGGGCTGGATGCCATGCGCCTGATCGTCGAGGGTCGCGGCGACCGGCCCTTCGCCACGCTCTACGACGTCGCCCGCCGGGTGGACCTGAAGCGGCTGGGCAAGCGGCCCCTGGAAATGCTGGCCCGCGCGGGGGCCTTCGATGTGCTCGATGCCAACCGGCGTCGGGTGTTCGACAGTCTCGATGCGCTGGTCGCCTGGTCGGCGGCGGTGCACGAGGCGCGGGCGTCCAGTCAGGTGTCGCTGTTCGGCGAGGCGGGCGAGGACCTGCCCGAACCGCGTCTGGCGCGCACCGACGACTGGCTGCCGATGGAACGGCTGGCCGAGGAACAGGCGGCCATCGGGTTCTACCTGTCGGGCCATCCTCTGGATGACTACGCCGGTGCCCTGAAGCGGCAGGGCTGTGTCACGTTGGCCGACCTGCAGGCCAAGGCGGAACGCGAGGGCGGCGCGGTAGGCCGCGTGGGTGTGATCGTGACGGGGTTGCAGGAACGCAAGTCCGCCCGCGGGACGCGCTTCTTCCGGATGAACGCCTCCGACCCCACAGGGCAGGTCAGCGGCATGGCCCTGTTCCCCGAGGATTTCGATTCGGTGCGGCAGGTCTTCGACGGCACGACCCATGTGGTGATGACGCTCGAGGCGCGGTTCAACGAAGGCCAGTTCGACCCGGTGGGCCGCGGCGTCACGCCGCTGGAAGGCGTGGCGGCGGGCGCGCGCCCGGCGGGGCTGCTGGTGCATATCGACCGGGCCGAGGCGGTGGCCGCCGTCAAGACCGTGCTGGACCGCGCGCGCGCCGAGGCGCGGTCAGGCAAGGGGGGCCATTCCGGCGCGCCGGTGCGGTTCTGCGTCATGGACATGGAAGCCGCGCGCGAGATCGAGGTCGAGGTCGGGCGCGACTTTCCGGTGACACCGCAGTTGCGCGGTGCGATCAAATCGCTCGCGGGTGTGCTGGCGGTGGACGAGGTCTGACCCGCGGCGGACAGCTGTGCGGGTCAAGGCGGACGCCCGTCACCTGCGGCGTTCGTGTCAGGCCCCTACCAGGTCCAGCCGCTTGGGCCACCCGGGCGACCGTTGCCCGGCGCTCCACCCGAAGAACGCCCTTTGCGGACCGGTCAGAACCATTGGCCTGGCTCCATGAAGCCATGGTCCATCAACTGCTGGCCGGTCCAGTCGAATCGAGTCGAGGTCGGGCCCATGAAGCCTGCGATCTGCTCGCGGCTTGCCGGGTTCGTGGCCAGCGCCTTGGCGACCCGGAACGAGGCGACAGCCGCGGTCAGATTGCGGTGCCAGGGGCAGTTCAGCGTGTTGCGCTCGGGGTCGCCGTCGATCCGCCAGTCCTCGGTCACGGCGAGCCCGCGGTCTGCGCGGACCAGCGCGATCCGGTCGAGGTGGCGCCGCGTCCAGGGGATGTGCGGTTCCATCCGCCAGCGCAAGCCGCCGAAGATTTCCACCTGCCGGTCAATGTCCGCCCAGCCCTTCGCCGGATCCTTGCGCGGCACCGCGTAATAGCCCGTCGCGTCGAAATGGGCCCGGCCACGCGACGCGCCCCCCGCCACGCCGTTCGGCACCGCACCCAGATCGTCGGGGTAGAGGTCGATTGTCATGCAGTGCATGGCGGCGCGGCGTTCCTCGACGTGGAAGGCCAGCATTTCGGCCACGGTGCGCGTCTCGCAGAACGGGTAGAAAAGAAATTCGGCATTGTAGCCCGCAAAGACCCAGGTGCCCGGCTCGGCGGCGCGCAGGGCACGGGTGACGGCGGCAGCGATCCCGCCCGGCGCGGTGCGCACATCGTGGATCACCGTCACCGTATCCGCTGCAAGATCGACCCGGTCCAGCACCCAGCCCGGTGCCATCAGCGCCACCGTGGCGAATCCACGCGCGATGTGGTGGTCGACCGTCGCCGCCACCTCGGCGGTATCCTCGGCGAAGATCAGCGCCACCGGACCGCGGGCCAGGTGGCCGCGTCCGCGCGTCACGAAATCGTCGTAGCTGTCCCAGGTCATCGGCCGTGACCGTGGCGGGCGCTGTGCGGCTTGGCAAGTTGCCCGGGGGGGATGCATGCGCTAGACGGGGCGCCTGTGGCAGGACGCACGCGATGACCGGCGAAAAGAAGCTCCATATCAAGACCTGGGGCTGCCAGATGAACGTCTATGACAGCGAGCGCATGGCCGAGGCCATGGGCGGGCAGGGCTATGCGCTGACCGGCCGCGCCGAGGATGCCGATCTGATCCTGCTGAACACCTGCCACATCCGCGAGAAGGCGGCGGAAAAGGTGTATCACGAAATCGGGCGACTGCGTCCGCTGAAGGCGGCGAACCCCGACCTGAAGATCGGGGTGGCGGGATGCGTGGCGCAGGCCGAGGGCGCCGAGATCATGGCGCGCGCGCCGGCGGTGGACCTGATCGTGGGGCCGCAGGCCTATCACCGGTTGCCCGACCTGGTGGCGCGGGCGGGCGCGGGTGCGCGGCCTGTCGACACGGATTTCCCCGAGGAGGACAAGTTTGCGGGCCTTCCCGCCCGGCCGAAGGCCATGCGCGGGCCGACCGCATTCCTGACCGTTCAGGAAGGCTGCGACAAGTTCTGTTCCTTCTGCGTGGTGCCCTATACCCGCGGGGCCGAAGTCAGCCGCCCCGCCGCCCGCGCGCTGGCCGAGGCGCGCGATCTGGTGGCGCGCGGGGTGCGCGAGATCACGCTGCTGGGCCAGAACGTGAACGCCTACCACGGCGAGGGTGCGGACGGGCGCGACTGGACCCTCGCCCGTCTGATCCGGGCCCTGGCCGAGGTCGATGGCCTGGCGCGCATCCGCTACACCACGTCGCACCCGAACGACATGGGCGACGACCTGATCGCCGCCCACGCCGAGGTGCC
>CAYYOE010000395.1:0-3077 GCA_964473055.1 uncultured Rhodobacterales bacterium
TGCCCGTGCGCGAACAGGTGACGTACTGGGGCCTTGCCGCGGCGGGGTTCCTGGCGGTGCTCTGGCTTCTGGGCGACGTGCTCTTGCCCTTCGTCGTGGGCGGGGCGATCGCCTATCTGCTCGATCCCGTGGCAGACCGGCTGGAACGCCTCGGGCTGGGGCGCATCCTTGCCACCGTGATCATCACCGCGGGCGCGATCCTGGTCTTTGTCGTCCTTGCGCTTCTGATCTTCCCGACGCTGATCCGGCAGGCCAGCGGCCTGGTGGCCACCGCGCCGCAGATGATCCAGCAGGTGCAGGCCTTCCTGGGCGAGCGGTTTCCCGATGTTCTGGATGCCGACAGCCAGCTACGGCAATCGCTGAACGGTCTGGGGTCGATGCTGCAGGAGCGCGGCGCACAGCTGGTGCAAGGGGTGCTGGCCTCGGTGTCTGGCCTGGTGAACGTGGTCCTGCTGGTCGTGCTGGTGCCCGTCATCACCTTCTACCTGCTTCTGGACTGGGACCGGATGGTGGCTCGGGTGGACGAACTCTTGCCGCGCGACCATGCGCCGGTCATCCGGCGACTGGCCGCCGACATCGACGCGACGCTGGCGGGGTTCCTGCGCGGCCAGGGCACGGTCTGCCTGATCCTCGGCACCTTCTACGCGGTCGGGTTGATGCTGGCGGGTCTGCAGTTCGGGCTGGTCGTGGGGCTGGTGGCGGGGCTGATCAGCTTCATCCCCTATGTCGGCACGATCCTGGGTGGGGCCACGGCCATTGGCCTTGCGCTGTTCCAGTTCTGGGGCGACTGGCACATGGTGGGCATCGTCGCCGCGATCTTCGTCGCCGGGCAGGTGATGGAGGGGAACTTCCTGACACCGAAGCTTGTCGGCGGCAGCGTCGGCCTGCATCCGGTCTGGCTGATCTTTGCCTTGTCGGCCTTCGGCACGCTGTTCGGCTTTGTCGGGCTTCTGGTCGCGGTGCCGGTCGCCGCCATGCTGGGGGTGCTGACGCGCTTCGGGATTGCGCAGTACCGGCAGAGCCTGCTGTACCGAGGCATCGACGGGCGACGAACGAACGACGCCGAAGACGATGGCGGCCCGGACAAGGACGGGGCATCGGGTGCCTGAGCCGGGACCACGTCAACTGGTGCTGGACCTGCCGGTCCGGACGGCGCGGGGCCGGGCAGACTTCTACGTCTCGCCCACGAACGCTGCCGCCGTTGCCGCGACCGAAGCGCCCCTCTGGCCAAACGGGCGGTTGGTGATCGTCGGGGACGAGGGCGCCGGCAAGACGCACCTGGCCCATGTCTGGGCCGACCGCGCCGGGGCCAGTATCTGCCCGGCGCTTGCCCCGGGAGAGGGGGCAGCCCCAGTCCTGGTGATCGAGGATGTGGACGCGGTCGCTGGCGACCGGACCGCCGAAGAGGCCGTGCTCCACCGCCTGAACGCCGTGGCCCTGACCGGAGGGCGGGTTCTTCTGACAGGGCGCGCAGCGCCGGCGCAAGTTCCCTTTGCCCTGCCGGATCTTGCCAGCCGCCTGACCGCCTCGGGGCTTGCGCGGATCGACAGGCCCGATGACACGCTTCTGTCGGCGGTGCTGGTCAAGCTGTTTGCGGACCGGCAGGTGCAGGTGACGCCCGAGGTCGTCAGCTACATGGTCGCGCGCATGGCACGATCTCTGGCCGAGGCGGGGCGTCTGGTCGCCGCGCTGGACGATGCATCCCTGGCCGAGGGGCGGGCGATCACGCGGCCCTTTGCGGCCTCTGTGATGGACCGGCTTGCATCGCCCCCGTTGCCCTTGCCATGATCCCCGGGCTGCCCCCGGGAGGCCCCAGTTGACGCACGCCGATTTCCTGCATTCCCCGTTTCCCGACCCCGTGACCCTGCCCGAGGGCGCAGCCTCGGGACCGCGTCGCTTCTTCAACCGCGAACTGTCCTGGCTGGCCTTCAACTGGCGGGTGCTGGACGAGGCCGAGAACCCGCGTGTGCCGCTGCTGGAACGGCTGCGGTTCCTGTCGATTTCCGCCACCAACCTGGACGAGTTCTTTACCGTGCGCGTGGCAGGCCTGCGCGAACTGGCCAAGGCAGGCAACACGACGCCCGCCGCCGACGGCCTGTCGCCGGCGCAGCAACTGGTGCTGATCAACCACGATGCGCGCCGGCTGATGGCCGCGCAGCAGGCGGCATGGAACGGCATCCGGCGCGGGATGGAGGACGCGGGCATCCACCTGCTCACACGGGCCCGCCTGACCAAGGCCGACATCCGCCATGTCACTGAACATTTCATGGCGCGCGTGTTTCCTGTCCTGTCGCCGCTGGCCATCGACCCGGCCCATCCGTTCCCCTTCATCCAGAACGCAGGCTTCGCGCTGGCGTTGCAACTGGAACGAGACGGCGACAAGCGCCCGCTGCGCGCGCTGCTGCCGATCCCGGCACAGGTGGCGCGCTTCGTGCCATTGCCGGCCAAGCCCGATCAGCACCGGTTCCTACCCCTGGAGGAACTGCTGATCCTGAACATCGGCAGCCTGTTCCCCGGCTACACCCTGAAGGGTGACTGTGCGTTCCGCATCCTGCGTGACAGCGACATCGAGGTCGAGGACGAAGCCGAGGATCTGGTGCGCGAGTTCGAGGTCGCGCTGAAACGCCGCCGCCGGGGCGAGGTCGTGCGGCTGAAGATGTCCGCTGGCGCGCCCGAGGCGCTGAAGTCGATGATCATGCGCGAACTGCGGGTCACCAGCGACGAGGTGGTCGAGGTCAAGGGCATGATCGGCATGGCCGACCTCAAGGACCTGGTGCTGGATGCCCGGCCCGACCTGTTGTGGCCGTCCTTCACGCCCCGCACACCGGAACGGGTGCAGGACCACGACGGCGACATGTTCGCCGCGATCCGGCAGAAGGACATGCTGCTGCACCACCCCTATGAGTCCTTCGACATGGTGGTGCGGTTCCTGAACCAGGCCGCCGTCGATCCCGATGTGGTCGCGATCAAGCAGACGCTGTACCGCACCAGCCGCGACAGCCCGATCGTCAGCGCACTGTGCGAGGCGGCCGAGGCGGGCAAGTCGGTGACGGCGCTGGTGGAACTGAAGGCGCGGT
>CAYYOE010000396.1:0-3071 GCA_964473055.1 uncultured Rhodobacterales bacterium
GTTCCCGCGCATTCTGGACGCGCAGGAAGCCAAGGCGCGGGAAAAGGCCGAAGCCGTGGGCGCGAATTTCTCGCCCGCGCCGCACAGCCCTTACCGTTGGCAGGATTGGGCGGCCCCCTATTCCGACAAGCCCGAGCACCCGAAAACCACCCCCGATCACAACAACCCGGCCAAGCCCTTCGGCTGGAAGCGGCATGCGCGGCGGGCGGGTCGTCGTCATCAGCCGCTGGGCGCCCAGCACTCGGATGTGTTCCCAGTGCGGCCAACTGCACGACATGCCGCTTGGTCAACGCGAAATGCATTGTGCTTGCGGCAACGTCATGGATCGCGACGAGAACGCGGCGATCAACATCCTGAAGTTCGGTCTGGACACGCTCGCGCCGGACCTTAAACGCACGCAAGAGCACGGTAAGACCGCAGAGCATCGCGGCACGGGCGATGACGGCGTGAAGACGCGCTATGCCCCAGAAAATCGAAGATTATCTGGATTGGCGTAGAACGTTTACGAGCGGTCATGTTAGATCCTGTGCCTTTGCAACCTGTCGGTTGTGACCGAGCATCGCACTCGCCACGCCATTGGATAGTCTCACCTCGACCGTGTGTTCCTGGCGGTCGTCCACCAGGGGAATCGCCGCGTCGTCGCGCGCGACGCCGTCCACCGTGACCCAGGTCTCGCCCTTCCCGGCGGGCATGGGCGTCACGGTGATGTGGTAGACCGTCTCCCGATAGCGGTAGTGCATCTTGAACCCGTTCCACTCCGCGGGGAGACACGGCGCGACGTGCAGGGCGTTCCCTTCCAGCCGCAGCCCCAGCAGCGATTCCACGATCAGTCGATACAGCCAGCCCGCCGAGCCGGTGTACCAGGTCCAGCCGCCGCGACCGACGTGCGGCGCAACCGCATAAACATCGGCCGCGACCACGTAGGGCTCGACCTTGTAGGTCGCCATTCCCTCGGGCGATCGCGCATGGTTCACCGGGTTGATCATGGCGAACAGTTCCCACGCCCGCGGATCGCCCAGGGCCGCGAACGCCATCGCCGCCCAGATCGCCGCATGGGTGTACTGCCCGCCGTTCTCCCGCACGCCGGGGACGTAGCCCTTGATATAGCCAGGGTTCAAATCCGAGGTATCGAAGGGCGGATCCAGCAGTTGGATCAGTCCCTGGTCCCGGCGCACCAGACGCGCATCCAAGGCCTCCATCCCCAAGCGCGCGCGTTCGCGATCGCCGGCCCCGGACAGCACCGACCAGCTTTGCGCGATGGAATCGATCTGGCATTCGGCATTGCTCGCCGATCCCAGCGGAGTCCCGTCATCGAAGTAGGCGCGCCGATACCAGCCGCCATCCCAGCCATGCCGCTCGAGGTTCTGGCGCACTTGCGCCGCCTCGCCTTCACAGCGTTCGACGAAGGCCAAGTCGCCCCGCAAGCGGGCCACCTCGGCGAAGCGCAGCAGCACCTCGTACAGGAAGAAGCCCAGCCAGATGCTTTCGCCCTGGCCGTGCATCCCCACTCGATCCATGCCGTCGTTCCAGTCGCCGGAGCCGATCAGGGGCAAGCCGTGCTCGCCAAATCGGAAACCGCGCAGCAGGGCGCGCGCGCAATGGTCGTATAAACTCGCCGATTCCTCGGACTGGACGGGCAGATCGTAATACGAGTCGTCCTCGGTGGGGATCGGTCTTCCTTCCAGGAACCGCACCGATTCATCCAGCACCCCGGTATCGCCCGTGGCCAGCACGTAGCGGCAGGTCGCCAACGGCAGCCAGAGGTAATCGTCCGAGCAGCGCGTGCGCACCCCCCGACCCGAGGGCGGATGCCACCAATGCTGGACGTCGCCTTCCTGGAACTGCCGGCTCGCGCACCGCAGCAGGTGTTCGCGGAGCAAGTGCGGTTGGGTGTGAGTCAGCGCCATCAGGTCCTGCAACTGGTCGCGGAAACCGAACGCGCCGCCCGACTGGTAATAGCCGCTCCGCGCCCACAGCCGGCACGTCAGGATCTGGTACACCAGCCAGCCGTTGGCCAGGACGTTGAGGGAGTCGTCGGGGGTTTCCACCTGCACCGCGCCCAGGGTGTGGTTCCAGTGTCGCCACACCGCTTCGAGGGCGGCCCGCGCGGCGGACGCGCCCCGGCAGCGATGCACCAGGGTGCTGGCGTCATCGGTACCGCGCCGGCCGGCCACGCCGAGCCGGAAGACCACTTCATGCGCTTGCCCGGCGGCCAGCTCGAAGCTCACCTGGAGCGCGCCGCAGGCATCCAGGGCCGCCCCGACCTTGCCGGACAACCGCGCCCGGGTCATCGCGGCTGGATTGCTGAGTGTGCCGTTGCGGCCGAGGAACTCCGTCCGGTCGCCGCTGAAGGTCCGCGCCAGATCGTCCACGTCGAAAAAGGCCACCCGGTCGGCGAACTCGGTGTTGTACGGATTCCGGGCGAACAGCGCGCCGCTGGTCGGGTCGATTTCGGTGATGAGGTGCAGGGCCGACTTCGGGCGTAGATCGCCGAGCACCCATTCGATGTAGCCGGTTGCCGACAGTCGGCGGGCTCGACCCGAGTCGTTCCGCACCTTCAACACCGAGAACTTGAGCGGGACGTCCACCGCCACATAAACCCACAGCTCGGAGTGGATACCGCCTTCGGTATGCTCGAAAACGCTGTAACCGAAACCGTGCCGGATCATATAAGGCGTCGCGCCGCCGGCGGGCAGCGGCGTGGGCGACCAGAAGTGGCCGCTCTCTTCATCCCGCAGATAAAGGGCTTCGCCGCTCGCATCGCTCACCGGGTCATTGTGCCAGGGCGAAAGGCGAAACTCGTGGGCGTTCTCGCTCCAGGTGTAGGCCATGCCGTTCTCCGAGATCACCGTCCCAAAGTGCGGATTCGCCAGTACATTCACCCACGGCGCGGGCGTCACTTGCCCCGGCGCGGTCGTGATGATGTACTCGCGCCCATCGGGGGTGAAGCCTCCCAAGCCGTTGAAGAAGATCAGATCGCGGCGTGGCGGCGCCGCCACCGCCAGGGGTTCGGGACGATGGTCCCGGGTCGGTCGGAACCGCGGAATGGGCTTTTCCAGCGGGCCGCGCCG
>CAYYOE010000397.1:0-3070 GCA_964473055.1 uncultured Rhodobacterales bacterium
ATCCGCTGCGCCATGAACTCGACCAGGGCGAATTCCAGCCGGGCAAGGGGCAGGACTGTCTTGCCGACCCGGGCCTTGCGCGCGGACAGGTCCAGCGTCAGACTGCCCAGCCGCAGCTCGGCGCCCGCACGCCCGCGGTACCGGCGCACGATTGCCTCGGCCCTTGCCGCGATTTCGGCGGCAGGCATCGACGGGGGAACCACGTCGTCGGCCCCAGCCTCGAAGCCGGCAAGCTTCGTTCCCAGATCACCCGGCGGCGCAATCAGGATCAACGCAAGACCGGGGTGACGGCGGCGCAACAGGCGGATCAGATCGGTCGGGCGATGGTCCGGCAGGTCGCCCTCGACCAGGGCAACGTCCTGGGGCGCATGCTCTGCAAAGGTCAGCGCGTCCTCGGCGTCGCCCGCGCGGGTGACCAACAGGCCGCGCGAAGCCAGGTCGTTGGCCAGCGCCATGGCGGGAAACGTCGTCTCGGTGATCAGAACTCGCATGTTGCACCCCTTGCAGGTTCGGGCCTTGGGCAGGCGCAAGCGGGTGCGTTGCACACCCGTCGGGCGGCCACGCACATGGCAATCAGGTTGTCGCTTCTTTGAAACACTGCCCGTTCAGGGCGTCCTCCGGCGAAGGTCGGCAGCTTGGTTGCCTGTGTCACCGGTCCTTGACTGGATAAAGGTTTAGCCAATTCCTGCCAAGGCAAAGCGGGCGCGACGGTTAACGCCGTCAGCGACCCTGGCGCAGGGGTCAGGCCAGCGCCGCATCGGCGCAGGCGCGAAAATCGGCCACCGGCCCGGCCGCGCCGTCCAGCGGAAAGATCACGGCATCGTCCCCCACCAGCGCTGTGGCGGTGCGATTGAACTGCAAACCATCCAGCACGTTGCCGAACCCGGTGTCCGTCACGCGCAAGCGTTCCGGGTCGCCCTCGGGATTTTCGTGCCGGGTGGTCGAGATCGTCAGTCCGCGGGGCCCGTCGAACTGCATCGCAAAGACAGCCGCGGCGGGAAACGGGCGCCCGGACCGGCTGACGGTGATGGTGTATTCCGGCCCGGCTGGATCGTACGTCAGCGCCACCTCGGCCTCGGATGTGGCATGGGTCAAGAGACAGACCGGGCCGGGCGTGAACTCCCACGCTGCTGCTGGCAAAGCCGCGAGGACCAAGGCGGTGGCTAGGGGAAGGACAACTCGCATAGGTGGAGGATAGCGCAGGCCGTCCGTTTGGCCAGTGTCGTTCTGGACGCCGCATTCCTGCCGGAATGGTGGTCTAGGCACGACCATCTCCGTTGTGGTTTTTCATGCCATGCGCATTCTCCTGATCCTGGTTCTGGCCATCATCCTGTCGTGCGGTTTCGCGTTCAGCCTGCTGTCCGGTGTTCGGCCCACACCGGAAGAGCGCCTGCTGGCTGTCCTGGCTGCGGTTGGCCTTGTCGTGCTGGTCCTTCTGCCGGTCCTGCGCCCCCGGCTCGCACGCAGACGCCAGCGCCGGGGCGATCCGCGGCCAGTCCGGCGCATCGAGACCCAGCGCAGGCCGCTGCCAACCCCCGAGGGACCCGCCCGTTGGGAAGGCAGTTCCGACCTGATCCTGATCGATGGATCGAACGTGCTGCACTGGCGCGACGAGACCCCGATGCTGGATACGCTCGCGGCCGTCCTGCACGCCCTGAACGCGCAGAACTTCGTGCCAGTGATCGGCTTCGACGCAAACGCGGGCTATCTGGTCGAGGGGGAATACCTTGGCCCGGCGGCTTTTGCGCGCAGGCTGGGCCTTCCCCCAGATCAGGTGTTCGTGGCGCCCAGGGGCACCCCCGCCGACCCGATGCTTCTGGACCTGGCCGCGCGGACCGGGGCGGCGATCGTCACGAATGACCGCTACCGCGACTGGATCCCGCAGTATCCGCTGCTGGCCGATCCGGCCCGGCTGGTGCGGGGACGCTGGACCGACGGGGCGATCATGTTCCTCGAACCGGACCGCCGCCCGGCCGCCCGGGCAGTGGCCTGAACGGCGTTCAAGCCGCGACTGGACGCGTTCGGCGATTGACCTGCGCCTTGCGGGCATTACCGTTGCCGAAGAGTTTGCAGGAAGGAGGCGTCGTTATGAAGGTGCGTCATTTGCTGGCGGTGGCGGTCCTTGCGTCCTCGCCGGCCTTCGCCGAGGAAACCACCATCGCGCACGGCATCTCGGCCTTCGGCGACCTGAAATACCCCGCCGACTTCGCCCGGTTCGACCACGCCAACCCGGACGCCCCCAGCACCGGCACGATGAGCTTTCGCGGCACGGGCGCCAGCCAGACCTTCGACAGCGTCAACCCCTTCATCCTGGCCGGCGAACCTGCCCAGGGTCTGGGTCTCCTGCACGACAGCCTGCTCATCGCGGCCGACGACGAACCCGACGCGGCCTATGGCCTGATCGCCGAAAGCCTGGAATACCCGCCCGGGCGCGATTGGGTGATCTTCACCCTGCGCCCCGACGCGCGGTTTTCCGATGGCACCCCCATTACCGCCCATGACGTGGTCTGGACCTACGAGACCCTGACCACCCTCGGCCGTCCCACCTATCGCATTCAACTGTCCGACGTGACTTCCGTCACCGCGCTGGACGACGCGCGCGTGCGCTTCGACTTCCGCGAAGGTGCTGCCACCCGCGACCTGCCGAACCTTGTCGGCTCGCTCGCCATCCTGCCCCGGCATTTCTACGAAACCGTGCCGTTCGACCGCTCTACCATGGACCCGCCGGTCAGTTCCGGTGCCTTCCGCATCCGCGATGCGCGCCCAGGCCGCACCATCACCTATTGCCGCGACCCGGACTATTGGGGGGCCGCGCTGCCCGTGAACGTGGGGCGCAACAATTTCGCGTGCATCCGCTACGAATACTTCGCCGACAACACCGCCGCCTTCGAGGGGTTCAAGTCGGGCGGCTACTACCTGCACGAGGAATTTTCGTCGCTGCTTTGGGCCACGAACTATGACTTCCCGGCGCTGAACAATGGCCATGTCATCCGCACCGAACTGCCCGATGCCCGGCCCTCGGGCACGCAAGGGTTCTGGCTGAACCTGCGGCGCGAGAAATTCGCCGACC
>CAYYOE010000398.1:0-3068 GCA_964473055.1 uncultured Rhodobacterales bacterium
TCGCGGCGCTGGTGCTGACGGCGATGGTGTCGCTGGTGCTGCCGCTGGCGGTGCGTCGCGTCGTTGACGGGTTCGAGACCGAGGCCGCGGCGCTGCTCGACCGCTACTTCATGGCCGCCCTGGCGATTGCGGGGCTTCTCGCGCTGGGAACCGGGCTGCGGTACTATCTGGTCACGCGGCTGGGCGAACGTGTGGTGGCCGACATCCGGCGCGCGATCTTCGACCGTGCCATCGGGATGAGTCCCGCCTTCTACGAACGGCTGCTGACCGGCGAGGTCCTGAGCCGGATCACCACCGACACCACGCTGATCCTGTCGGTGATCGGGTCGTCGGTGTCGATCGCGCTGCGCAACCTGCTGATGCTGGCAGGGGGGCTGGTGATGCTGTTCGTCACCTCGCCCAAGCTGTCGGCGCTGGTCTTGCTGATCGTGCCGGCGGTCATCGTGCCCATCGTCCTTCTGGGGCGCCGCCTGCGGACCCTGAGCCGCGAGAACCAGGACTGGATCGCGGCATCGTCGGGCCGCGCGTCCGAGGCGCTGTTGTCGGCGCAGGCGGTGCAGGCCTACACCCACGAGGCCGAGGCGCGGGCGGCCTTTGGCGACGTGACCGAAAAATCGTTCGTGGCCGCCCGTCAGCGTATCGCCACGCGGGCGGTGATGACGGTTATCGTCATTGCGCTGGTGTTTTCGGGCATCGTGGGCGTGCTGTGGATGGGGGCGCAAGACGTGCGCGCGGGCAGCATGAGCGTGGGCGAACTGGTGCAGTTCGTGATCTACGCCGTGATCGTCGCCGGCGGCGTGGGCGCCCTGTCCGAAATCTGGGGCGAGTTGCAGCGCGCGGCGGGAGCGACCGAGCGGATCGTCGAGTTGCTGAACGTGGTGGATACCGTGACCGATCCGGCGGCGCCCGTCGTGTTGCCGAGACCGGCCCGTGGCGAGGTGGCCTTCGAGGGCGTGACCTTCCGCTATCCGTCGCGGCCCGAGACCTCGGCGCTGGCCGACGTGACCCTGAGGGTCGCCCCGGGCGAGACGGTGGCGCTGGTCGGGCCGTCGGGCGCGGGCAAGACGACGATCCTGCAGCTGCTGCTGCGGTTCTATGATCCCGATGCCGGCGTGGTCCGGCTGGACGGCATCGACCTGCGCGACATGGCGCGCGCCGATTTCCGGCGGGCCATTGCGCTGGTGCCGCAGGATCCCGTGATCTTCGCCGATACCGCGCGTGAGAACATCCGTTTCGGTCGGCCCGAGGCATCTGACGCCGAGGTCGAGGCTGCGGCGAAGGCGGCGGCGGCGCACGGGTTCCTGTCGGACCTGCCGCAGGGGTATGACAGCTACGTCGGCGAGCGCGGCGTGATGCTGTCGGGCGGGCAGAAGCAGCGGATCGCCATTGCGCGCGCGATCCTGCGGGATGCGCCGGTCCTGCTTCTGGACGAGGCGACCAGCGCGCTGGATGCGGAATCGGAACGTGCGGTGCAGCAGGCGGTGGACCGGCTGGCCAAGGGGCGCACGACGCTGATCGTCGCGCACCGGCTGGCGACGGTGAAGCGGGCCGACCGGATCCTGGTGTTCGACCGGGGGCAGATCGTGGCGCAGGGGACCCATGACAGCCTGGTGGCCGAGGGCGGGCTGTATGCCCGGCTGGCACGATTGCAGTTCACCGCCGGGTCGGAAGCGGCGTGACCTATCGGGCCCTGCGGCTGTCGCCCCGGCTGGCCGCTGTCGCCGCGGCGCTGCCGCTGATCCCGGGACTGCGGGTGCTGGAGATCGGCTGCGGGCCGGGGGCGCTGGCACGCGAGGTCGCGCGGCGGGTCGGGCCTGCCGGTGCGGTGCTGGGTATCGACCGATCCGCGAGAGCCATCGCCCTTGCCGAGGCCGGGTCCGCGGAGGTGCCCGGACTGTCTTACCGTGTCGCGACGGTCGAGCGGTTCCGGCTGCATGAGGCCGATGCGCCCTTCGACCTTGCGGTGGCGGTGCGCGTGGGGGCGTTGGACGGGCGACACCCGGCCGCGCGAGCGCCCGCCTTGCGGGCCATCGCGGCCGCGCTACGCCCCGGCGGGCGCCTTTTCGTCGACGGCGGCGCGCCACTGATCGAAGTTGTTCTTCCACCTCCCACTGAACCCTCCCCGGCCTGACGCTGCGTTTTCAATTCCCGGGGACTTGTGCGGTCGGGCGGATGTCCCCATCCTTCCGGAATGCAACGGCCCGGAGACAGGGCCGGCAAGGGAGGATCGGCCATGACATTCGCGAGTGATGCAGACCTGCGCGCGATCGAACAGGAAATGCCGTGGGAGGACCGCGGGCTTCCGGTGACGCTCTATGCGCAGTTGCAGGATACTGCGGGGAAGTTTGGCGCGCGGCCGGCAATCAGCTTCCAGATCCTGTCCGGGCCGGGCGCAAAGGCCGAGACGCTGACCTGGGAGAGTTTCCGGGGCCGCGTGGCGCAGGCGGCAAACCTGTTCCGCAGGCTGGGGGTGGGGCCGACCGATGTCGTCGCCTATGTGCTGCCCAACTGCAACGAAACGGCAGTGGCTTTGCTGGCCGGTGCGACGGCCGGGATCGTCAACCCGATCAATCCATTGCTGGACCCCGAGCAGATCGCCGCCATCCTGCGCGATACCAAGGCGAAGGTCGTCGTGACGTTGAAGCCCTTCCCCAAGACCGACCTGCCCCAGAAGGTCGCGCAGGCGGTGGCAGCCGCCCCGGACGTGCGCCATGTGCTTGAGGTCGATCTGAACCGCTACCTTAGCCCCCCGAAGTCCTGGATCGTGCCGCTGATCCGCCCGAAGGTGGCGGTTCTGCACCATGCGACGGTCGGCGATTTCAATGCAAAGTGTGCGGCCGAGCCGCGCGAACTTGTCTTCGAGGATCCCGGCGTGGACCGCGACTGCGCCTATTTCCACACCGGCGGCACGACCGGGATGCCGAAGATCGCGCGGCACAGGTACTCGGGGATGCTCTATAACGGCTGGATCGGGCACACCCTGCTGTTCCGGGAAACCGACAATATCCTGTGTCCGTTGCCGCTGTTCCACGTCTTCGCCTGCAACGTGATCCTGATGGCGATGGTCC
>CAYYOE010000399.1:0-3068 GCA_964473055.1 uncultured Rhodobacterales bacterium
TCGCCAAGCGCGCGCATCGTGTCGGCGGTGGGCCCGATGAAGGCGATCCCCGCGGCATGGCAGGCGTCGACGAAATCGGGGTTCTCGGACAACAGGCCATAGCCTGGGTGGATCGCATCGGCCCCCGCCATCTTCGCCACGCGGATGATCTCGGGGATCGCCAGATAGGCCGCCACCGGGCCCAGCCCCTCGCCCACGCGATAGGCCTCGTCCGCCTTGAAGCGGTGCAAGGACAGCTTGTCCTCGTCGGCGTAGACCGCGACCGTGCGCTTGCCCAGTTCATTGGCCGCCCGCATCACGCGGATGGCGATCTCGCCGCGGTTGGCGATCAGGATCTTCTTGAACTCGGCCACGGGCTGTTCCCCACTATGCAGGTGCAGCATCAGCCTATGACGGTTCCGTGAGGCAAGTAAACGGTCAGGTCGCGGGCCAGAGTTGCCCGGCCGCCTGCGCGGGACGCGACAGGCCCAACTGCCCAAGATTCGAGACGACATCCGCCAAGAGCAGGTCGTGCACATGCCGCGCGCCCGCGGCACCCGCCGCGGCAAGGCCATAGTGCCAGGCCCGGCCCAGCATCACGAAATCCGCCCCGAGCGCCAGCGCGCGGATCACGTCGAGCCCGCCTTCGATGCCGCCGTCGTAGATCAGCGGATAGTCGGCCGGGACCGCGGCCCGGATCTGCACAAGCGCATCGAGCGCCGCCGGCGCGCCCGCGAACTGCCGCCCGGCGTGGTTCGACACCCAGACCGCATCCACCCCTTCGTCACGGCAGGCGACGGCCTCCCTGGGGTCAAGGATGCCCTTCACGACGAACGGCCCATCCCATTCGGCGCGCAGGATTCGCAGGTAGTCCCAGTCGGGCGCGGTGCGGATCAGGTGGCCCACATGGGCGGTGGACGGCAGCGCCCCCATGGCCCCCGTGTAGCTTTCGATGAAGCGCAGGCGTGGCATGCCGTGGCGCAGCGTGCCCAGCGCCCAGGCGGGGGTGCGCAGGATATGGGTCAGGGTGCGCGCCGTGATCCGCGGCGGATGGGTCACGCCGCCGCGCGTCTGGCGCTCGCGCCGACTGGCGACAGGGGCGTCCACCGTCAGGATCAGCGTGCCGAAGCCTGCGTCCCGCGCGCGCTTCAGCATGTCGGCGCGAATATCGGCCGCGCGCGGCGGGTAGAGCTGGAACCACCCCTGCCCGCGGGCCAGCGCGCCCACCGCTTCGGGCGGCTGCGCTGCAACCGTGGACAGGCCATAGGGAATCCCCAGGTCACCAGCCAGCCGCGCCAGCATGCGTTCGGCATCGGGCCAGAACAGCCCCGACATGCCCACCGGCGCGATCCCCCAGGGCACCGGGTGGTCGCGACCCATGAGGCGGACCGCAAGGTCGGGCGCCGGTTCGCCGCGCAGGGCACCCGGGGCGAACAGCACCGCGTCAAGCGCCGCGCGATTGCGCCGTTGGGTCGATTCGTCGCCCGTCGCGCTGTCCAGGTATTCCCAGGCAAAATGCGGCATGCGTCGGCGCGCGCGGGCCTTCAGGTCAGCGATGGCGGGGAAGCGATGATCCAGGTCCATGCGCGCTTCGTGCCCCGCCTGCGCGGGCGCGGCAAGCCCCGATGGCGGGGGCTCTGCCCCCCGGTCCGGGCCTGCGGCCCGGACTCCCCCCGGGATACTTGGACCATATCGAAGCATCGACACATCTGTCCCTTCGGCATGGCGGAAATATCCCACGGGGGGTGCGGGGGGTGTGAAACCCCCCGCTCGCCCTCAGTATCCTGCGCCGCGGTCCACGAGGTGCAAAAGCGGCAGGCCGGCCTCGGCGCGGGCGATGTTGGCGGCGACGGCGCGGGCGGCGGTGGCGGGCCGGGTTGCGGCGGCGATGTGCGGGGTCACCGTCACGCGCGGGTGCGCCCAGAACGGGTGGTCGGGCGGCAGCGGTTCGGTGCGGAACGTGTCCAGCGTTGCGTGCGCCACTTGGCCCGCATCCAGCGCCGCCAGCAGCGCCGAATCGTCGACGAGCGCGCCGCGTCCGGGGTTCAGGACCACAGCGCCCCGGGGCAGCAACGCCAGGGTGCGGGCGCTCAATATGCTTTCGGTGTCGGGCGTGCGGGGCAGAAGCAGGATCAGGATCTCGGACCTTGCCAGCACGGTGTCGAGGCCCTCGTCCCCTGATTGGCACCGGATGCCCGGCAGGTCCCGCGGGCGGCGGCTCCAGCCTGCGACGTCAAAGCCCATACCCGCCAGCGCTCCCGCGCAGGCGGCCCCCAGTTCGCCCAGGCCCAGCACGCCGACCCGCCGCTCCGTCGCCAGCGGGGGCACGCGGGGGCGCCAGTCGGGCGCCGTGCGCCGGATGTCGGCATCCATCCCCAGGTGATGGCGCAGCACATGCCCCGTCACCCATTCGACCATGCCCTGCCGCAGCCCCGGGTCCACCATCCGGGCCAGCGGCACGGTCAGGGTCGGGTTGCCGACCACATCCTCGACCCCGGCCCAGAGGCTGAGAACGGCGCGCAATCGCGTGAAGGGCGAGAAATCCGCGAGCCCCCCGGAGGGCGCGTGGACGATGTAGTCGACCGTTTCGGGTGCGGCTTCGGTCACGACCTCGGCGGCCACACCCGCCTCGACCAGCGCCGCGGCCAGTGGGGCCTCATAGGCGTCCCAGGCCTCGCTCCGGGCGGCAAAGAGGATGCGCGCGGTCATGACCGGCTGCGCGGTCTGTGCACATGGGCGCTTTGCACCAGCCCGAAGGCCAGGAGCAGGACCATCAGGTTGGATCCGCCGTAGGACAGGAACGGCAGCGGCAAGCCCACCACAGGGGCAAGACCCATCACCATCGCAAGGTTGATGACGAGGTTGTAGAACAGCGAGGCGGCAAGGCCGAGGACCAGCAGCGACGAGAAGCGGTCGCGCATCTGCAGGGCCGAACTGATGCAGAAGAACAGGATCAGCGCGTAGAGCAGCAGGAGGGACAGCCCGCCCACCAGGCCGAACTCCTCGCCCAGCGTGGTGAAGATGAAGTCGGTGTGCTTCTCGGGCAGGAAGTTCAGCCGCGACTGGGTGCCCTGCATGAACCCCTTGCC
>CAYYOE010000400.1:0-3066 GCA_964473055.1 uncultured Rhodobacterales bacterium
CCGCTAACCCGTGACCCGCAACGCCGTCAGCCCGTGGAAGTGGTAGACGTTGCCATAGGCCGGTTCCCCCACCAGCCGCAGGCCCGGTAGCCGGTCGAACAGCACCCGCAGGCCGATCGCCAGTTCCAGCCGGGCGAGCGGTGCGCCCACACAGAAGTGCAGACCTGCCCCGAACGCGAGATTGGGGCGCACAGGGCGGGACGGATCGAACCGGGCGGGGTCGGGCCATTCGGCGGGGTCGCGTCCGGCTGCGGCCAGGAGGCAGCCGATGCGGTCACCACGGGCAAAGCGCTGGCCTGCGATCTCGACATCCTCGTAGACCTCGCGGGTGAACAGGTGCAGCGGCGGGTCCCAGCGCAGGATTTCCTCGACCGTGCCCTCGGCCCGGTCGGGTGACAGCACCCCTGCCCCCATCCCGTGCTGCAGCAGCGCCCGCACCGCGTTGCCCATGGTGTGCACCGTCGCCTCGTGGCCCGCGTTCAGAAGCAGGATGCAGGTGGCGATCAGTTCGTCCGTGGTTAGACGCTCGCCCGCTTCCTCGGCGGCGATCAGGCTGGTGATCAGGTCATCGGCGGGGCGTGACCGGCGTTCCTCTACATAGCCGCGCAGGAACGCGCTGAACTCATCCGCCGCACGGGCCGCCGCGTCCTCGGTCGCCCGGTCGCGGCGCGCCTGATACATCGCGACCATGGCGTTCGACCAGCCCAGCAGATTGTCGGCCATGTCCTCGGGTACGCCCAGCAGGCGCGCGATGACGATGACGGGGATGCGCTGGCAATAGGCGGGCAAGAGGTCGACCTCGTGCCCCGCGAAGCCGTCGATCAGCCCATGCGCCAGCGCCTCGATCTCAGGTGCCAGCGCCGCGATCCGGCGACTGGTGAAGGCGCGCAGGACCAGCCCGCGCAGCCGGGTGTGGGCGGGCGGCTCCAGCGACAGAAGCGAAAGGCGTTCCACCGCGTCGAAAGGGGCAAGGTGCGGGGGCACGGGAAGGACGTGCTCGGGCAAGGGCGCCCGGCCCAGACGCCTTTCGCGCAAGGCCGTATTGGTGGCGGCAAAGGTGGTCGTGCAGATCAAGCCGTCGTAGTCGGCCCAGCGAAAGAAGGCGCCGCCCACGCGCGCGGCGGCGTAGAACGGGTAAGGGTTGGCCACAAAGGCCGGATCGGTGGGCGATTGGTGCAGCGTCTGCATGGGCGCGACCCTTGCGCGGGTCGCGCCCACCTGCAAGGGGGCCTTAGCCCTTGTTCATCGGGCAGGTGTTGAAGCCCAGGATCGAATACAGCGGGCAGGACTGCATCAGGCCGGTGGCAAGCGGCACGATGCCGATCAGATACAGCCAGCGATACGCGCCCTCGGCATTCAGGAAGAAGCCCGCGATCAGGGCGAGACCGACAACGATGCGCAGGATGCGGTCGATGCCGCCGACGTTCTTGGCAAGCATGGGTGGAATTCCTTTCCGGTTGTTCGGCCATCACGCTAACCCGGATCGGCATCTCGTTCTGTGACCAAGTCACAAAGATCTCAGGTTTCGCCCGCGGCAATCCGACCCAGCCCCTCCCGGTCGCTCAAGGTGACGCGCCCACGCCCCGACCGAAGCAACCCTTGCGACTGGAACGCGGCCAGGTTTCGGGCGACCACCTCGCGCGCGCTGCCGATCTCCTCGGCAAGGTCTTTCTGCGTCGTCATCACCACCCCCTGTGCGTCGGCCCGTTCAAGCACAGCCCGCGCAAGTCGCTGGGACACCCGCCCGAAGGACAGCCGCTCCAGCAGGCGCATCATGTCCTGCATGCGGTCGGCGAAGGCCGCGAAGACGAGCGCGCGAAAGCCTGCGGAACGATCGAGCAGGTCGAGGAACAGGATGCGGGGCAACACGACAAGGCGACACTCGGTATCCGCAACGGCTTCGGCCGAATAGGCACTGTCGCCGCCCAGAAGGCCCAGTGTGGACTGGATGCATGATTGTCCTGCAGCGACACGGTACAGCACGATGCCCCGCCCGGTCAGCCCGACGAGGTGAACCGAGACGGTGCCATCGAGGACCAGCACATACCCCTTCACTGCATCGCCGGGGTGAAACAGGATGGTTCCTGCTGGGACGTTTACCGGCGGAATGGCCGAAAGGGCCGATCTGGCCCAATCCTCCACCCCCGCCAGGTGTGGCGTGTCCAGGGGCCAGTCAAGCGTTGATCCCGATGCCACATTGTCCTCCTTGCATGTCGTCGAGGCGACGCTGCGCCCCATCGCCTCATGAAGGTCGCCTTCGTGCGGGGCCGGGTCAATGGCCGGACTGCGTGGTCCGTGCGGGGACAGGTGCTTGATTCGCCTCGACAGAGGCGCAAACCTGGATCGGAATGAATGGAAAGTGAATGGTGAATTAACGCTTCATTTCATGAGCGTTAATGCGCCAGAAGTGCTGTCCAAATCCTTGGGGAATGGGCGGTGGAATTCTGGAATTCCGGGCAACGCCCATACTGAAATCTGCTCTGGAGTGGCCAATTCTGCGTTACCCTCCGGTCACGATCGCTGGTTCGCGATCATGTCAAGAGTGGGGATTGACCGCCATGAACGTACTGCAGCTTTCCGTAGTCAGCGCCTTCACCGTCATGTCGCTGGGTCTTGCCTCGCCAAGTCTGGCCGAGGAAGATTCCTGTGGCATCAAGTGCGAGCCGGAAGAGCCGCCGCCACAAGAGCGGGTGAAGGGCAATAACGGCCTTGGCAACGGCGACCAGCCGGCACCCGGCAACAGCCTGACGCGCAACCGAGCCGAAAACCAGGTTGGTAACCCGGGGCATCCGTCGGGCAAGGCGCAGAACAGCGACTGAACGCCTGACGAACCCGGTCCGGCGTCGCGGTGGCCGCGGCGCCGGGTCTTGTTGCGTGTCATGGATTTGACCTGGGCGGCCCGCCCTGTTCCGGACAGTTGCTCGGACCTTTGCCGCATCACCTTTTTCACCTGGGGATCGGTGCTGCTGCAGTATCCGGCACAGGATGCGGCCAACACACGCCTATCGTTGATCAATCTGGGGCGTGCGGCTGCGACAATGTTGGCGCAGAATGCGAAAGTACTTC
>CAYYOE010000401.1:0-1060 GCA_964473055.1 uncultured Rhodobacterales bacterium
CCGGGGCCGACCAGCATGTCCACGGGCGCGATGGTTTCCGTCCCCAGCGCCATGGCGCCGACGGCCTGGATGCCGCCCAGGACGTAGATTTCGTGTGCGCCGCCCAAGTGCATGGCGGCGACGATGGCGGGGTGGGGTTCGCCGCGGACGGGGGGGGCCGAGGCCACGATGCGCGGCACGCCCGCGACCTGTGCGGTGAGCACCGACATGTGGGCGGAGGCGACCATGGGGAACTTGCCGCCCGGGACGTAGCAGCCGACCGACTGTACCGGGATCGTGCGGTGGCCGAGGATGACGCCCGGCAGGGTTTCCACCTCGATATCGGTCATCGAGACCTTCTGCGCCTCGGCAAAGCGGCGGATCTGGGCTTGCGCGAAGCGGATGTCGTCCATGTCGCGGGCGCTGACCTTCTGCATCGCGGCCTCGATTTCGGACGGAGACAGGCGGAAGCTGGCGGCGGCGTGGCCGTCGAAGCGCTGGGCGAGGTCGCGCACGGCGGCGTCGCCGCGGGTCTGGATATCCAGCAGGATGCCTTCGACGGTGGCGCGGACCTTCGCGTCATCCTCGGCACGCTCGGACTCGGGCTTGGCGGTCTTGAGATGGGTGATGGCCATGGGTCCGGTCCTTACGCGGTTGTGTCGGTGGGGGTGGGTGGGGTGCGGTCGCCCCTGTCGTAGGCTTCCCAGCCGTCGCCCGCGAACACGTCGCGGCCAAGCTGGGCGAGGACGGCGGCGAAATCCACGAACACCGGGTTGTCGGCGATGCGCCCTTCCTCGACGCGCCAGAAGTCCATGTAGGGGATGCGGACGCGGGCGCCGGTGGGGGCGATCCCCATGAAGGGGCCGGAATGCGTCGCCTCGATGTGGCCGAAGCAGGCGGCCCAGTCGCCGTCGGCGAGGAACTGTTCGGTGATGTAGCGGCGGTCGGTGAAGGCAGCGCGGAGCGGCAGTTGCCAGTTGCGGCGGAATTCGGCGAGGCCCCGCTTGACGCCGCAGCCGGTGTTGCCGCGCCAAAGGAAATCGTCGTGGAAATGCGCGGCCATGTCGTTCGACCCGGCGGC
>CAYYOE010000401.1:1160-3035 GCA_964473055.1 uncultured Rhodobacterales bacterium
GTCAGCCATGGCGCGCGATCCGCTGGCCGGTGGTGGCGTCGAACAGGTGGCAGATGGCGGCGGGCACGCGGGCAGCGATGGGGGCGCCGATTTCGGCGGTGAAGTCCTTGGCGGCCTTGATCGCCACGAGCGCGCCGCCGGCATGGACCGTCGCCATGGAGGAATCGCCGAGGAGTTCCATCGAGTAGACCGGGGCTGCGATCTCGCCCGCCTCGGCGATCTGCGCGTCCTCGGCCCGGAAGCCCAGCGTCACCGGGCCGTCTGTGGCACCATCGAAGCCCGGGATGCGGGCGTTTTCGCCCTCGAACACGCCACTGCGGATCGCACCGGACAGCAGATTCATCGCCGGGCTGCCGATGAAGCCCGCGACGAAGGTATTGGCGGGGCGGTCGTAGATGTCCAATGGCGTGCCGACCTGCTGCACCTCGCCCGATTTCATCACCACGACGCGGTCGGCCAGCGTCATCGCCTCGATCTGGTCGTGGGTGACGTAGATGGTGGTGGTCTTGAGTTCGTGGTGCAGGTTCTTGATCTGGGCGCGGGTCGAGACGCGCAGCTTGGCGTCGAGGTTGGACAGGGGTTCGTCCATCAGGAACACCTTGGGCTTCCTGACGATGGCGCGGGCAAGGGCCACGCGCTGCCGCTGGCCGCCGGACAGGGCCGCGGGCTTGCGCTTCAGGAAATCCACCAGTTCCACGGTTTCGGCCGCGCGCATCACCCGGTCGTGGTGTTCGGCCTCCGGGATCTTGCGCACCTTCAGGGGGAAGCGGATGTTGTCGTAGACGGTCATGGTGGGGTAGAGCCCGTAGGACTGGAACACCATCGCGATGTCGCGGTCCTTGGGTTCCAGATCGTTCACCCGCGCGCCGCCGATCATGATGTCGCCGTCGGACGCATCCTCCAGCCCCGCGATCATCCGCATCGTCGTGGTCTTGCCGCAGCCCGAGGGGCCGAGCAGCACGAGGAATTCGCCATCGCCCACGGTCAGGTTCATCGTCTGGACGCCGACGAAGCCGCCCCAGCGTTTCGACAGGTTGCGAAGCTCGATCTGGGCCATGGCTTATCCTTTCACGGCGCCGGCGGTCAGGCCGCTGACGATCTGGCGCTGGAAGAACATCACCAGCACGAACAGCGGCGCGGTGATGGAAACGACCGAGGACACCGCGAACATCACGTTGCCCTTGGTCTGGGTGGTGCCGAGGAAGCTGGCAAGTTTCGGCACCATGGTCTGGTTCTCCTTCGACAGGATCATCGCGGTCACGGCAAAGTCGTTGTAGGCGAGGAGGAAGGAGAAGAGCCCCGTGGTGATGACGCCCGGCCACATCACCGGGATGATGACGTGCCGGAAAGCCTGGAACCGCGAACAGCCGTCCACCATGGCGCTTTCGTCAAGGTCCTTGGGGATGTTGCGGAAGAAGGACGTCAGCATCCAGAGCGTGAAGGGCTGGTTGATGGCCACGAGGACGATGATCGCTGTGGGCAGGTGACCCCAGAGGTTCCATTCGAAGAAGGGCAGCAGATAGCCCGAGACCAGCGTGATCGGCGGCATGGCGCGGAACACCAGCGCCACGATCAGCAGCCAGAAGGCATAGCGGTAGGGCGAGCGTGACAGGGCGTAGCCGCCGAGCGTGCCGAAGGTCAGCGAGATGCAGACGACGCAGACCACCACGATCACGGTGTTGAGGCCCGCGCGCCAGAATTCCTCCTGCACCCAGGCGCCGTAGTAGCCCTGACCGGTGAAGGCCCCGCCGGTTTCTCCTCGTGTCAGCGTGCCGGTCAGCGCCATTGTCCAGTCGGCGCGCGAGAAGAAGTCGCCTTCCACCTTGAAGCTGCCCCAGAGCGTCCAGAGGAAGGGGAAGGCCGCGAGGATCAGCC
>CAYYOE010000402.1:0-3028 GCA_964473055.1 uncultured Rhodobacterales bacterium
TGCGCGCCATGAAGCAGTCCGAGGCCGAGGCCCTGTTCCGCCGCATCGGCATCACCTTCGCGGTCTACGGTGAAGGCGGCGACCCCGACCGTCTGATTCCCTTCGACATGTTTCCCCGCGTGTTCTCGGCCTCGGAATGGGCGCGCCTGGAACGCGGCATCAAGCAGCGCGCCCGCGCCCTGAACGCCTTTCTGGCCGACGTCTATGCGCGGGGCGAGATCGTGCGCGCCGGACGCATCCCGGCACATCTGGTCTACGGGAACGAGGCGTATGAACGCGCCGTCGCCGGTTTCCGCCCGCCGCGCGGGGTCTATTCCCACATCGTCGGCATCGACATCGTCCGCACCGGAGCCGACGACTTCTTCGTGCTGGAAGACAACTGCCGCACGCCGTCGGGCGTCAGCTACATGCTGGAAAACCGCGAGATCATGATGCGGATGTTCCCCGACCTGTTCCACGGGAACCGCATCGCCCCGGTCGAGGCCTATCCGCGCCTGCTGAAGCGCACGCTGGCCAGTGTCGCCCCCGCCAAGTGCAACCGAGAACCGACCGTGGTGATCCTGACGCCGGGCCACTACAACTCGGCCTATTACGAACACTCCTTCCTCGCCGACGTGATGGGCGTGGAACTGGTCGAAGGGCAGGACCTGTTCGTCGAAGGCGACCGCGTCTGGATGCGCACGACCGAAGGCCCGCGCCGGGTGGACGTGATCTATCGCCGGATCGACGACGCCTTCCTCGATCCCTTGTGCTTCCGACCCGATTCCATGCTGGGCATCCCCGGCCTGATGAACGTCTACCGTTCGGGCGGCGTCACCATCGCGTCGGCTCCCGGGGCAGGCGTCGCCGACGACAAGGCGATCTACGTCTATGTGCCGGAAATGGTGCGCTTCTACCTGGGCGAGGAACCCATCCTGAAGAACGTGCCCACCTGGCAATGCGCCAAGGCGGACGAGCGCAAGTACGTCCTGGAACACCTCGCCGAACTGGTGGTGAAAGAGGTGCACGGGTCCGGCGGGTACGGCATGCTGGTCGGCCCCAAGGCCACCGCGGCCGAGGTGGAACTGTTCCGCGCCAAGATCCTCGACCACCCCGAGGCCTACATCGCCCAGCCGACGCTGGCGCTGTCCACCTGTCCGTCCTTCGTGGCCGAAGGCGTGGCGCCCCGCCACGTCGACCTGCGGCCCTACTGCCTGGTGGGCGAGACCATCGAACTCGTCCCCGGAGGGCTGACCCGCGTCGCGCTTCGCGAAGGCTCGCTCGTGGTTAACTCGTCCCAGGGCGGGGGCGTCAAGGATACCTGGGTGCTTGCCGAATGACGCTCCTGTCCCGCACAGCCGACAACCTCTACTGGCTCGCCCGCTACATGGAACGCGCCGAGACCGCCGCGCGCCTGCTGGACGTGGGCGCGAGCAACGCGCTGCTGCCCAACATCGGCGGCGGCTACCGCAGCGAATGGGACGCGGTGCTGGCGGCCTCGGGCGGGGCCACGATGTTTGCCGAGAAATACGGCGACCCCGTGCAGCGCAACATCGAGACCTTCCTGTTCTTCGACCACGACAACCCGGCGTCAGTCGCCGCCTGCCTTGGCCGCGCGCGGGAAAACGGGCGCATCGTGCGCACCGCGCTGTCCACGCTGGCCTGGGATTCGCTGAACTCCGCCTTCCAGGACCTGCGCGCGATGGAGCGGCAGGAACGCTCCACCCTCCAGATCAGCGACCTGACCGACTGGACGCGCCGCACGACCGCCCTGGTACGCGGCGCGATCGAGGGCACGCTTCTGCGCCGCGACGGCTACCACTTCCTGAACCTCGGCTATGCGCTGGAACGCGCGGACAACACCGCGCGGCTTCTGGACGTGAAGTACTATGTCCTGTTGCCGCATGTGTCGCTGGTGGGGTCGGGGCTGGACAGCTACCAGTGGGAAACGCTGCTGCGCGCCATGTCGGCGCACCGGGCGTTCTACTGGGCCTATGGCGGCGACCTGTCGCCCCGCAAGATCGCCGATTTCCTGATCCTGAACCCCGCCATGCCGCGCTCGCTTCTCACCTGCGTGATCTCGGCCGCGGACCATCTGGAACACCTCGCGCGGGGCTACGGCAACTCGACCCCCGCACAGTCCACCGCCCGCGCCCTGCACGCCGAGATCGCGGAACTGACCGTCGAGGAGATCTTCGACGAAGGCCTGCACGAATTCCTGATCCGCTTCATCCGGCGCAACGCCGACCTGGGCCAGGCGGTGCACGAGGCCTACCTGTCGGGGGACATGGCATGAAGGGGACGACATGCGCCTGACCGTCCGCCACGAAACGCGCTATCGCTTCGATCCGCCCGCACGGGGGCTGGTGCAGTCGCTGCGGCTGGTGCCGGGGCCCTCGGCCTCGCAGAAAATCCTCGACTGGACGGTGGACGTGCCGGGCGCCCAGCGGGGTGCGGCGTTCCGGGACGGGGCGGGCGACCATGTGGAAACCGTCGCGATCCGCGGTCCGGTGGACGAGGTCGTCATCACCGTCACCGGCACGGTCGAGACCCTTGACACCGCGGGCGTCCTCAAGGGCGTCAAGGAAACCGTGCCCCCCGGCGCCTACCTGCGCACGACGCGCGCCACCCGCATCTCCCGCGCGCTCGAGGCGCTGGCGGCCGGAACGACCACCGCCGATGGTGCCCTCGCGCGGGCCCATGCGCTGGCCGCCGCCGTCACCGCCGCCATCGCCTATGCCCCGGGCGAGACCCACGCCCAAACCTCGGCCGCCGAGGCGCTGGAGGCGGGCGCCGGCGTCTGCCAGGACCACGCCCATGCGATGATCGCCGTCGCCGTCGCCGCGGGCCTGCCCGCGCGGTATGTCACCGGCTACCTCTACACGGGCGACGACCCCGCCACCGCCATGGGCGAGGCCTCCCACGCCTGGGCCGAGGTCTGGATCGACGGCCTGGGCTGGGTGGGTTTCGATCCCGCCAACGAATGCTGCCCCGACGATCGCTACATCCGGCTCGCCTCGGGCTATGACGCGGTGGATGCGGCCCCCGT
>CAYYOE010000403.1:0-3021 GCA_964473055.1 uncultured Rhodobacterales bacterium
TGGTTCGCGCAAAGCTGGTCGTGGGAGGGCGGGTCGCGCAGCGCCGAGGCGGCCGAGGACCTGATGGAAGCCGTCGCCGTCATGGCGGACCGGCTGCAGGCCGATATCCGCGTGCAGGTGCGGTTCGAGACGCACATGACGGACGATCACGACCGCCTGATGGCAGCGGTCACACGGTTCGGCGTGGACAGTGTCGTCTTCAACAACCACCTGTCCGAAGCGGTGGCGCTGGCCGACAGCAAGCCGGACCGCTTTGCCACCTGGGCGGGCCAGAACGGTCATACGCCCGAGGGATTGCTGCGTATCGTCCGCGATGCCCAGCGCCGCGACCCGGTCGTGCCGGCAGCGCTGGCCGCGCTGGCCCCGCGTCTGGCGTTGGCGGGGGTGCGGATGGGGTCGCATGACGACGGCACTGCCGAGGAGCGCGCCTTCTTCCGCGGGATCGGTGCCGCCGTCTGCGAGTTTCCCACGACGGTCGAGGCCGCACGATCGGCCCGCGATGCCGGGGAACCGGTGCTGATGGGCGCGCCCAACGTGGTTCGGGGCGGCAGCCAGGCGGGCAATATCGCGGCGATGTCGCTGATCGAGGACGGTCTGTGCGAAGCGCTGGTGTCGGATTACTACTACCCGGCATTGGCGCAGGCGGCCTGGGTCGTTGCCGACCAGCGCGCGGCAGGCTTTCCGCAGGCCTGGGAGATGATCTCGACGGCGCCCGCGCGGATCATGGGCCTGGCCGACCGGGGGCGACTGGTGCCTGGCACCCGGGCCGATATCGTGGTGATGAACCCCGCCACACGCACGGTCGAGGCGACCTTGGCGGGCGGCAGGCTTGCCTGCGCCTCGCGCGAGGCGGGGGCACGGCTGATGCGGGCGGGGCTGGACCGGGCGCTGGCGGCCGAATAGGCGCTCGACCCAGGGCTTGGTGCCAAATCAGTGCAGTGGATGGCCGGTGGGGCGGCCATCCGCTGCCCGGGCCGCTTTGCGGCTGTTCCGGGCGAGGCGCTGCGATCAAGCAAAGCGTAGGGTGGGCAATCTGCCCACCATCCCGTCACCCGTACTTCGCCAGGAAATCCTCGGCCGGCAGGGCGCGGAAATCGGGCAGGGCGGTGCGCAGGGTGTCGTGGTCCCAGTCCCACCAGGCCAGCCGGTCCATGGCCTGCCCCACCTCCTCGGGGAACCGGCGGCGGATTACCCTGGCCGGGTTGCCCGCGACGATGGTGTAGGGCGCCACATCCTTCGTCACCACCGACGCGGACCCGATCACCGCGCCGTTGCCCACCGTCACTTCGGGTTTCACCACCGCGCCGTGCCCGATCCAGGTGTCGTGCCCGATCACCGTGCGCCGTGCCGCGCGGGCGGCGAAGAAATCCGCATCGGGCGCCTCGTCCGGCCAGTAGTCGGCGGATCGGTACAGGAAGTGGTGCAGGCTCGCCCGCGTCATCGGGTGGTCGGTCGGCCCGATCCGGACCATCGCTGCGATGTTGGCGAACTTGCCCACCGTCGTATTGGCGATGTCGCAGAGCCGCGTGCAATAGCTGTAGGCGCCGAAGGTCGAGTTCAGGATCACGCTGCCCTCGCCCACCTCGGTCCACGGCCCGAAATCCGCGTTACCGATCTTGCAGCCCGGATGGATCAGCGGGCCGTCCGCGCTCAGTCCCTTGGTCATGTCCGTCTCCACAAGAAACCCCCGCCGGTGCCGGACCGGCGGGGGCGATGCCTGCGCGGGTCCGTCAGTGCCCGCGTTCGCCGATGAACCGCTTGCGGATCAGGCCCGACCCCCAGTCGATCACCGCGATCACCACCAGGATGTTGAGGACCACAAAGGCCACCTGGTCGAACAACCCCGCGCGGAAGCGTTCGATGATGATCATGCCGACCCCGCCCGCGCCCACAAGCCCCAGAATGGTAGCCGACCGGGTGGACGATTCGAAGCTGTAGAGCGACAGCGACAGGAACACCGGAAAGATCTGCGGCAGGTAGCCGAAGCGGATGATCCGCGCCGGATCGGCGCCGGTGGCGCGCACGCCTTCCACCTGCTTGCGGTCGATGTTCTCGATCGCTTCGGAATAGAGCTTGGCGAGGTTCCCCATGTCCGAAATCCAGATGGCCAGCACCCCCGCCAGCGGCCCGAGGCCGACCGCCCGCACGAACACCAGCCCCCAGACCACGCTGTCGATCCCGCGGAAGATGTCCAGAAGCCGCCGCACCGCGTGGCGGACGACACCGATGGGCATGGTGTTCTTGGCGGCGAGGAACCCCAGCCCCAGGGCAAAGATCGTGCCCAGAAGCGTGCCGAGAAAGGCCATGGCGATGGTCTGGGCGATCCCGGTGTAGATCTGGGAATAGGACCATGACCCCATGTCCTGCCAGTAGAACATCCGGCTGACCAACCGCCAGGCGCGTTCGCTGCTATCGAACAGCTTGGCGAATTCGAACAGGTGCAGCGAATAAAGGATGTAGCCGATCGCGATGGCCCAGGACCCGACTTTCAGCGTTCGCACCAGCGGGTTGCCGAAGGCGCCGGGGTGGCTGCGTCGGACGTCGGCCACATCGGCGTCGGTGATCGCGGCAAAACTCAGCGCGGTCATTTCAGGGACTCCTTGCCGATCAGCGCATGGCGCGCGCGTTCCGAGATCAGGTCGATGGCCGTCACCGTCAGCACCACCAGGATCAGCACCGCCGTCACCCGGTCATCGGAATAGAAGCTGATGACGTGGTTCAGCTCCGCCCCGATCCCGCCCGCGCCGACAAAGCCCACGACGGCAGAGGCGCGCACATTGATCTCGAACCGCCACAGCGCGTAGCTGGTGAAGTTCGGCAGGACCTGCGGCAGGACGCCATAGCGCATCCGCTGCGCCCAGGTGCCGCCCACGGCGGTCAGGCCGTCGACGGGCTTCATCGAGGCGTTCTCGTTCACTTCGGCGAACAGCTTGCCGAGCGCCCCCGTGGCGTGGATCGTGATGGCGAGGATGCCGGCCAGCGGGCCGATCCCCACGGCGAACACGAACACCAGCGCGAACA
>CAYYOE010000404.1:0-3020 GCA_964473055.1 uncultured Rhodobacterales bacterium
GTCACGGTCCGCAGGTCGAAGAAGCCGGGCAAGACCCCCATGTAAAACAGGATCGCCTTGGGGTTCCCTACGATCACCGCCACCCCGGCGGCGAACCCCGCCCACATGCCCGGCCGCGTCAGGCGGCTGTCCGACCCGATCGCCGCGCCGCCCTTGCGGATCAGGCCCCAGCCCATCCACAGGAAGATCGCGGCGGCGATCCACTTCATCACCTCCAGCGCCTCGCCCCACTGGCCCAGCACCCAGGACATCCCCAGGATTGCCAGCAGCGGCCACATGGCATCGCCCAGCACCACCCCGGTCGCAAGCGGCCAGGCCTGCGCGAACCCGCCCGACAGCGCGCGCGCCAGGATCGCCACCCAGACGGGACCGGGCGTGATGAACAGGATCAGGATGGCACCGGCATAAAGGGCCAGCTGGTGGGCGGTGATTGTCATGGGTCACACGAACGGGCGGCGGCGCAGACCTGCCACGCCGCGCGCGCCGGCGAAAGGGGCCTCAGACGGCGCCCAAGGAGCTTGGCACGATCACTGACCCCGCGCTGTCCGTCCGCACCTCGAACCCCTGCACGGCGTCCTCCAGCCCCGCGAACAGCCCGGCCTCGGTCCCGGTCATCCAGGCCTGCGCGCCCAACGCCAGAACCTCGGCATGAAGGGCTGCCCGCCGTCCGGGGTCCAGATGCGCTGCGACCTCGTCCAGCAGCAGGATCGGTGCCGCACCAATGTCGGCTGCCAGCGCGCGGGCATTGGCCAGCACCAGCGACAACAGCAGCGCCTTCTGCTCGCCCGTGGAACAGCGGTCCGCCGGCATCGCCTTCTCGGCATAGACGGCAGCCAGGTCGTCCCGATGCGGCCCGGACAGCGTGCGCCCAGCGGCCATGTCCGCCCGCCGCCCCTGGGCAAGCGCGTCGCGCAGCCCCGGCTCGTCCCAGACAGCCGCCTCTTCGCCATCCGGGCCCACCAGCTCCAGATCGGCAGCGGGGAAAACCGACTCTGCCCCTGCCTGGGCCGCCATCAGCCGCGCGACCGCACGCCGTCGCGCGGCGTCCACGGCCGTGCCCGCGGCGCCCATACGCGCCTCGACAGCAGCATACCACCCGGCATCCGCCACGCCTTCGCGCAGCATCCGGTTCCGTTCGCGCATGGCCTTCTCGTAGGACAGCGCCGCCTCGCCGTGCCCGGGCTCGAAACTCAGCACGATCCGGTCCAGGAACCGCCGCCGCCCATCCGCGCCCTCGATCCACAGCCGGTCCATGGCCGGGGTCAGCCACAACATCCGCGCCACCCGTGACAGCCGCGCTTGCGGTGCCGCCTTCCCGTCGACCCGCACCTCGCGCGGGCCGCCCGGCGCGGCCCAGGTCTCGACCTCCGCCAGCGCCTCCGGCCCCACGATCGCGGCGGAAACCTTCCAGCCGACGCCTGCCCCCGCCCGCGCGACCTCGTCCGCCGCAGCGCGCCGCAGTCCCCGCCCCGGCGACAACATCGACACCGCCTCCAGGACATTGGTCTTGCCCGCGCCATTCGCCCCCCAAAGCGCCACGGGCCGAGCGTCCAGCGCCAGTCGCGCCAGCAGGTGCGACCGCACATGACTAAGTGCCAGGTGGGTCAGATGAAACGCCACCCCTGCCCCTTCACCCTTGCAAAAGTACCTCGGGGGGTGTGGGGGGCAGCGCCCCCCACGCTCACACCCGCATCGGCATCACGACATAGACCGCCGAGGTGTCGTTGCCTTCCCGCATCAGGGTCGGGTCGCCAGAAGAGTTGAACAGAAACACAGCGTTCTCGCGGTCCACCTGGCTCGCGATCTCCAGCAGGTACTTCGCGTTGAACCCGATCTCCAGCTTCTCGTCGCCATAGGCGACCGCCAGTTCCTCTTCGGCTGCCCCGCTGTCGGGCGCGTTCACCGACAGCACCAGCCTGTCGTCCTCCAGATGCAGTTTTACCGCGCGCGACCGTTCCGAAGACACGGTCGCCACCCGATCCACGGCCTTGGCGAACTCGCCCGCGTCCACCTCCAGCCGCTTGGTGTTGCCAGCGGGGATGACGCGGGAATAATCCGGGAAGGTCCCGTCGATGACCTTGGACGTCAGCGTGATCTCGGGCGTGGCGAAGCGTACCTTCGTCTCGCTGACCGACACCGCGATCTCGGCCGTGTCGTCGTCCAGCAGCTTGCGCAATTCGCCCACGGTCTTGCGCGGCACGATCACACCGGGCATCCCCTCGGCCCCCGGCGGCAGATCGGTGTCGATCCGCGCCAGCCGGTGCCCGTCGGTCGCGACACAGCGCAGGACCTTGCGTCCGTCGCTGTCGGCCACATGCATGTAGACCCCGTTCAGGTAATACCGTGTCTCCTCGGTCGAGATTGCGAACTTCGACTTGTCGAACAGCCGCCGCAACACGGGCGCCGCTGCTGCGAAGTTCGAGGCATACTCCGACGAAGCCATCACCGGGAAATCCTCGCGCGGGAGGGTCGCGAGCGAGAAGGTCGAGCGTCCCGCCGTCACCGTCAGCCGCCCCGCCGCCGCGTCATGGGTCATCTGCACCAGCGCCCCTTCAGGCAGCTTGCGCACGATCTCGTGCAGGGTCACCGCCGGCACCGTCACCGCGCCGGCCTGGTCCACCTGGGCCTCGGCGCGGTCCAGCACCTCGATGTCGAGATCGGTTGCACGGAAACGCGCGTGCTCGCCCTCGGCCTCGATCAGCACGTTCGCCAGGATCGGGATGGTGTTGCGCCGCTCGACCACCGATTGCGCCTGACCCACGGCGCGCAGCAGCGCGCCCCGTTCGATGCTGATCTTCATGGTCCCTGCGCCCCCGATGGATGGGGCGGCGCAAGGGGTCCCGCGCCGCCCGTCAAAGCTGCGATCAGACTGTGGATTCTCGGCCGGGTGCCGTCAAGGGCTGCCCGATTCGCTCGGACCGACGAGTCGGCTGCCCTTACGCTTCCAGCGCGCGGCGCAGCAGTTCCAGGTCCTCGGCGATCTGCGCATCGGTCTGGCGCAGTTCCTCGATCCGGCGCAC
>CAYYOE010000405.1:0-3008 GCA_964473055.1 uncultured Rhodobacterales bacterium
TCACCCACGACCAGGTCGAGGCGATGACCATGGCCGACCGGATCGTGGTGATGAACGCCGGGCGGATGCAGCAGGTGGCCAGCCCGCGTGACCTGTATGCCGCGCCCGCAAACACCTTCGTCGCGCGGTTCATCGGCACCCCGCCCATGAACCTGATCCCGGCGGCGGCCCTCACCGGCCACATGGCGCTGCCCCCCGGCACGACCCTGGGCCTGCGCCCCGAGGACATCGGGTTGGCCGATGACGGGATTCCCGCCCGGCTGGCGGGGGTCGAATACCTGGGCGCCGACCAGCTGGCCGCCTTCGACATCGGGCCGGATGCCAACCCCGCGCGGGTGCTGGTGCGGTTGCCCGCCCGCCAGCCGCTGTCCGGCGACGGCCACAGCCTGCGCTGGCCCCCCGATGCCTGTCACCTGTTCGACGCGCAGGGGCAGCGACTGACCGACTTCACCCCAGACTGAAGGATACCGATGACCATGCTGCACTCTTTCCGCCTTGTCGCCTCGGCCAGCGTGATGGCCCTTGCCTTCGGTTCTGCCGCGCAGGCAACGAACCTCGAGTTCTACTTCCCGGTCGCCGTGGGCGGCGATGCCGCGGGCATCATCCAGCGGATGACCGACGCCTACATGGCCGAGAACCCGGGAATCACGATCAACGCGGTCTATACCGGCAGCTATGCCGACACGACGACCCGCGCGATCACCGCCGCGCGCGGCGGCACGCCCCCGCAGCTGGCGATCCTCTTGTCGGTCGACATGTTCGCGCTGATCGACGAGGACATCATCCTGCCCTGGGACGGGTTCATTCCCGAGGCCGAGCGGGCGGATTTCCTGGGTGGCTTCTACCCGTCCTTCATGCGCAACAGCCAGACCGGCGGCGAGACATGGGGCATCCCGTTCCAGCGTTCCACCCCGGTGATGTACTACAACAAGGAAGCCTTCGCCGCCGCGGGCCTGGACCCCGAGGCGCCGCCCGCGACCTGGGACGAGATGGTCGAGATGGGCAAGACGCTGACAGTCCGAGACGCGTCGGGCACCGTCACGCAGTGGGGCGTGCGAATCCCGTCGTCGGGCTTCCCGTCGTGGCTGTTCACCGGGCTCGTGGCCTCCAACGGTCAGGACGGCCTGGCAAACGACGCGGGCACCGAGGTGATGTTCGACACGCCGGCGGTGGTCGAAGCGCTCGAATACCTCGTCTCGCTGGCGGACGAGCACGGGATCATGGAGACCGGCATCCTGGACTGGGGTGCGACGCCCCGCGCCTTCATGGACGGGCAGACCGCCATCGCCTGGACGACGACCGGCAACCTGACCAACATCCGTTCCAACGCGCCCTTCGACTTCGGCGTGGCGATGCTGCCCGCCAATGTGCGCCGTGGTGCGCCGACCGGCGGCGGCAACTTCTATCTGTTCCAGGGATCGTCGGACGAACAACTGCAGGCTGCGGTCGACTTCGTCCGCTGGGCGACCGAACCCGCGCAGGCCGCGCAGTGGTCGATCGACACCGGCTATGTCGCGCCGCGCGCGGACACCTGGGCGACCGAGGCGATGCAGGCCTATGCGCAGGAGGTGCCCGGCGCCCTGGTCGCACGCGACCAGCTGGAATTCGCCGTGCCGGAACTGGCGACGTTCGAGGGGCCGCGCGTGACGCAGATCCTGAACGACAACATCGCCGCGGCGGTGGTGGGCGACAAGACGCCCGCACAGGCGATGGCCGATGCGCAGGCCGCCGCCGACGCGATCCTGGCGGCCTACCAGTGACAGCAGACGGGGCGGCCTTGGCTTCGGGCCGCCCCGCCCTGACGCCCAACACGAGGGGGGCGCACCATGCGTCGTGACTGGCTTCATGCGGCGCTGTTGCTGCTGCCCGCGCTGATCCTTCTGGTCGTGTTCACCCATCTGCCCGCGATCCAGACGGTGATCGACAGTTTCTGGTCCACGCCGCGCGGGCGCCGCCCGTCGGTCTTCGTGGGCACGGCGAACTACCAGCGGATGCTGGCGGACCCGGTGTTCGCGCGGGCGATGGTCAACAACGCGGTCTATGCGGCCCTGACGATCCCGGCCTCGATCGCGCTGGCGCTGGCCATGGCGCTGTTCGTGCAGGGCCGCATCCTGGGCCGCGGGTTCCTGCGGCTGTCCTATTTCACGCCCACGGTGCTGCCGCTGATCGCGGTGGCCAATATCTGGGTGTTCTTCTTCCTGCCGGGCTTTGGCCTGTTCGAGCAGCTGCGCGGGCTGGCGGGTCTGTCACCGCGCAACTGGATCGGCCAGCCGGCGACCGCGCTTTACGCCGTCACGGCGGTGACGGTCTGGGCGCAGGCGGGGTTCTTCATGATCTTCTACCTGGCCGCGTTGCAGTCCATCCCCGACACCCTGCGCGAGGCCGCCGCGCTGGAAGGCGCGTCGCGCCTGACCTTCTTTCGCCGGGTGACCTGGCCACTCCTGATGCCGACGACGCTGTTCATTTCGGTCAATGCCACGATCAACGCCTTCCGCACCGTGGACCACATCTTCGTCATGACGCAGGGCGGGCCGAACAACGCGTCGATGCTGCTGCTCTATTACATCTACGAACAGGGGTTCCGGTTCTGGGACACGGCCTATGCCTCGACCCTGACGGTGGTGATGGTGGCGATCCTGGCGGTGGTTGGTCTGGGGCAATTCTTCCTGATGGACCGGCGGGTGCACTACCGATGACCACGATGGTGGCGGCCGAGACGCGGGTGGACCGCGCGCTGTTTCTGGCGGGCGCCTGGGCGCTGGGGCTGATGTGGCTTTTGCCGCTGGCCTGGGCGATCTGGACCGCGATCCACCCGGCGGCCTATGTCACCCGGTTCGATCCCCTTGCGCCGCTGACCGTGGACAACTTCGTGCAGGCCTGGAACGCGGCGCCGTTCGGGCGCTACATGGTCAACACCATCCTCCTGGTCACGATGATCCTGGCTGCGCAGCTTCTCTTGTGCATCCACGCGGCCTTCGCCTTCGCCCGGCTGGAGTTTCCCGGCAAGA
>CAYYOE010000406.1:0-2956 GCA_964473055.1 uncultured Rhodobacterales bacterium
TTCCGGGCGTGTTCGGGTGCCTGCTGATCGCGATCTACTTCATCGCCCGCTGGGACGAGGCGCGCGGTGGTGCCAGGTCGGCGCGGCTGCGGGTCTGGCTGGAACGGCTGCTGGACCTCGACATGCCGCTGGCGCGGGTGCTGGGGGTGATCGGGGTGGTGGCCATCGCCGCGGTGGCGCTTCTGGGTATTCTGGACATGCGGTTCGGCGAATGGGCCGGGCCGATCGGGGTGTCGGCCAGTTTCGCTGCCGCGCTGGGGCTGCTGCTGGCCGGACTGACCGCGGCCTCGCGCCTGATGCCGGGGCGGTTTCCGCTACTGGCGGTGGTGCTGCTGCTGGCGCTGGGGCTGTCGTCGCCGTGGCTGGCGCTGGCGATCCTTGCGGGCGCGCTGGTCACGCTGGCCTGCTGGCGGCGGTTGACGGGCTGGGGCCGGGCCTTTGCGCTGGGGCTGGCGGCTGTGCAGGGGGCCTATATCGCGGGCGGCTGGATCAGCGACGGTTGCGACACGCTTGCGGGCTGCAACATGGTGCAGCCGCTGCCCGGCGCGCCCTTCGACCTGTCCGAGGACGGGACGGTGGTGGCGTCCACCCGGGCGTTCCGGTCGGACGTGGCCTCGCCCTCGGCCAGCCTGGGGTTCGGGTTGTGGAACCAGCGCCGTCTGGCGCTGCAAGCACGCGACAACGTTTCGCGCCCGATCCGGGTGGTGTCGGCCCAGGGCGGGGGGCTTTATGCCGCCTACCAGACGGCCTGGTATCTGGCCTACCGCGCCGATACCGAACCGGGGTTTGCTGCGTCGGTGTTCGCGATTTCGGGGGTGTCGGGCGGTGCAGTCGGTGGCGGAGTGTTCTGGGCCATCCGCGCCTCGGGCGTGTGCGACGGGCCGCGCGCGGGGGACGATTGCCACCAGCGCGGTGTCCGCGCGATCCTGGAACACGATTACCTGTCGCCCGCGCTGACCGGCCTGTTCTTTCGCGACGCCATCGATTCGGTCGTGCCGGTGTCGGCCCTGTTCGCCCAGCCCATCGACCGGGGCAGGGCGCTGGAAAATGCGCTTGCCGACCGGCTGGCAGACTGGATCAGGACAGAGACCGGTCGCCCGCCCGCCGACAACCCCCTGCACCTGGCCATGAGCCGCAGCTGGTCGCCCGACGCGGGCCTGCCGCTGCTGCTAATGAACGCCACCGACGTGGCATCGGGCGGGCTGACGGTGCTGTCGCCGGTGCGCGACGTCACGCTGAACGTGCCGGGACGGTTGCGCATCCCCGATGCGGGGGATCTGCGGGTCGCGTCCGCGATGGTGACATCGGCGCGGTTTCCGCTGGTGTCGCCGCCCCTGCGCGTGCGGGTCGAGGAACCGGTGCCGGGCCGGACAGGCGAGGTGCGCCAGGTCACGCGGCAACTGGTCGACGGCGGGTACTTCGACAACTCGGGGCTGGAAACGCTGACCGACCTCCTGCCGCTGATGACCCTGCGCCGCGCACGCGCCGAACCCGGCCCCCGCGCGCCGATCGAGGTGATCGTCTTTACCGTCGCCGAAGCATTGCCCGGCGATCCCCCGGCGATGAAAGGCACGCTGGCTGCCCCAATCGCCGCCTTCACCGGCGCCTGGCGGTCGCGCCGCGACCTGACCGTGCGGCGGATCGAGGCGGCGTTTCATGGGGCGGATGCGGGTGTCTGCTTTGTCCCTGCGCGGATGTCCGAGGACCGGGTGAACTTTACCGTCAGCTGGTTCCTGTCGACGGGCACCTTCGCGGCAATCCGCGAGGAAATGGCGCGCAAGGCGGCAGAACGGGGCACCTGCCCGCCCGCCTGACGGCCGGGCCAGTGCAGGCCCACTTGCCCGAGGCCCGGACCCCGCCCATAACAGGGGCTTCGCGGCCCGGGCGGCAGACCCGGCCGCTTATGGAACAGGAGAGGCCCCGCATGACCCGCACCATGATCCGCACTCTTGCCGCCGTCCTGACGCTGGCGCTGGCTTTGCCCGCCGCTGCGCAGGACCGCACGCCCGACGATCCCCGCCTTGTCACCCCCGGCAAGCTGACCGTGGGCACGGGCGACCCGGTCTATCCGCCCTGGATGCTGAACAACGACCCCGCAAGTGGTGAGGGGTTCGAGAACGGCCTGATCTATGCGCTGGCCGCCGAGATGGGGTTCGCGCCTGAGGACGTGGTCTGGGTCGGCCAGACCTTCGACCAGACCATCGCGCCGGGGCCGAAGCCGTTCGACTTTGCCATCCAGCAGATTTCGGTCACCGAGGAACGCGCGAAGGTGGTCACCTTCAGTCAGGTCTATTTCCAGCCCGACAAGGCCGTGGTCGCGCTGCCCGGATCGGCGGTGGAAGGCGCGGCCAGCTTCGCCGACCTGCGCGCGGCCCGCTGGGGTGCTGTGATCGGCACGACCGATCTGGCCTATCTGGAAAACATCCTGAATGTGCAGGATGCCGCCGTCTACAACGACCAGGTCGGCGTGTTCCAGGCGATGCAGGCAGGCCAGATCGACGCGACGCTGGTGGCGCTGCCGACCGCGCTGTTCGCGACCGCGGTGCAGATCCCCGAGGCCAGCATCGTGGCCCTCTTGCCGCCCGACGCGAACGACCGCGGCCATGGCCTGCTGTTCCAGTTCGAGAACCCGCTGGTCGACTGGGTCGATGACGCGCTGTCTGCGGTGATCGCGCGCGGCACGGTCGAGGAACTGAAGGCGACCTACCTCGTCGCCGATCCGGATCTGCCCATCATCACCGAATGACCGACCCGCTTCCGGGCGGCGAGACCCGCCGTCCGCTCCCTCCCCGCTCCCGCAGCAGTGACTGGCGCGCGGCGCTGATGCCCTCGCTTCTCAGCGCGGCCAGCATCATCGTCGTCTTCGGCGGGATCGCGTGGTGGGTCACTTCGGCCGAGCAGTGGCCGCGGATCGTCGCGCAGTTCTTCAACCTCGACGCCATGCGCGCCTCGTTCC
>CAYYOE010000407.1:0-2944 GCA_964473055.1 uncultured Rhodobacterales bacterium
AACGGCTGCGACCACCGCTGCACCTTCTGCATCATCCCCTTCGGCCGCGGCCCGTCGCGGTCGGTCCCCGCGGGCGTGGTGGTGGACCAGATCAAGCGGCTGGTGGACCGCGGGTTCCTCGAAGTCGTGCTGACCGGCGTGGACCTGACAAGCTGGGGCGCCGACCTGCCCGGTTCGCCGCCCTTGGGCGACCTTGTCCGCCGCATCCTGCGGCTGGTGCCCGACCTCGCCCGCCTGCGGATCAGTTCCATCGACTCGATCGAGGCCGACCCGGCGCTGATGGAGGCGATCGCCTCTGAGCCCCGCCTGATGCCGCACCTGCACCTGTCGCTGCAGCATGGCGACGACCTGATCCTGAAGCGGATGAAGCGCCGCCACCTGCGCGACGATGCGATCCGGTTCTGCGAGGAGGCGCGGCGCCTGCGCCCCGACATCGCCTTCGGTGCCGACCTGATCGCGGGCTTCCCCACGGAAACCGATGCGGCCTTCCGGAACACCCTGAAGCTGGTCGACGACTGCCACCTGACCTGGCTGCACGTCTTTCCCTTCAGCCCGCGCACGGGCACGCCCGCCGCGCGGATGCCGCAACTGCCGGGCGGCGTGATCCGCGAACGGGCGGCGATGCTGCGCGCCGCCGGAGCGGACGCCGCCGCCCGCCACCTCGCCGCGCGGGTGGGCCGCAGCCTGACCGTGCTGACCGAAGGCCCCCGGATGGGCCGGACCGAACAGTTCGCCGAAGTGCGCTTTGCCGCAGATCAGCCGGAAGGCACGATCCAGACCGTCACGCCCGCCGGCCACGACGGCACGGCGCTGACAGTCTAGCCTACTCCACCGCCCGGATCAGCCGCCGCTCCAGATCGCGCAGGACGGTTGGCAGCTCGTGCCCGCGCTTCAGCACCTGCCCGTCCGCGCCCACCAGGGCATACATCCCCTGCCGCGCGCGCAGGCGCGGGCGCTTCTCGATGCGGTACAGCGGCACCTCGGCGGTGCGCCGGAAGACCGAGAACACCGCGACCTCACGCAGACAGGAGATACCGTAATCGCGCCATTCCCCCGCCGCGACCATCCGGCCGTAAAGCGACAGGATGACCGACAGTTCCTTCCGGTCGAAGGCAACACGGTCATCAGGGGTGCGGGCTGCGACCGGCAGCGGCGTGACGACGTTCATGCCCCATCGTGCGGCGGCGTTCACCCGAAATCAAGCCTGTCGCATTTTGGCCCGAAAATGACCCCGGCACCGCCCCATACCCTCCGACGAAAAGCCCACTTCGGGGATCATTCCTTCTGGCATAGCGATCAAACGCTACCCCGGTGTCGCGCGTTTCAGCCCCCACCCAGGCGCGGCACCGGGGACCACCTTCAAGGGTGGCTCTGGTGGGGAACACGCAATCAGGGGTCCGGGCGGGCTGTCCGGGCCCCTTTGCGTTGGTTTTCGCTTGCTTCCGAGACGGGCCCAGTTGGATTGGAACGGTCGACGACGCGGCAACTGTCTTCGTTCCCGGTTGGCCAGTTGCCGTCGAGATCAAGCCGCGCGCCGGCGGGCCTCGGCGCGGTGCGCCGACGATCGAGCAGCGACGCTTTATGGCTGTCACATCCGGAAGAGATGCGAGCGGCCTGCCTGCTGTTGCCAGATCGCCGGGCCGAGGGGGCGGCCCGACGATGCGCGGCGACCTTCGGCCTTGTTTCCGCGCGGGGTCAAGGAACAGGTGGCGGCTGAAGCGGCTTGATCGGGAACGACTCTGGAACCGCCTTCTCTTGACCAGCGCCTCACGCAAAGGCCCCCTGACAGAACCACCCCCCCGACCGCGCCGCCCCATGGGCATAGAACAGCCACAGACGTTCCCCGGTGGCGATCGTCACCTGCCAGTAGTCGCGCACCCCCGTCCGCCAGTCGGGATCGTCCAGCCACCATTCCGGCGCCAGCCGCTCCGGCCCCTCCCACGCTGTCGCCCGATGGTCGCGGCCACGCCAGCGGAACGCCCCGGGCCGGGCGGGCGTGTCGGGCGCGCCCACCAGTTCGGGCCGCCAGATCAGCAGGGGGCGCGGGCGGGCAGGACAGGGCCAGGGGCTGGGCGCGGGATCGGACCAGGCGGCGGCCAGCACCGTGAACCCCTTCTCGGGGATATGGCTGTCGGCCGGGTGCATCCGGGTGATCGCCTCCAGTCCCACCCGCGCGCCCAGACGGCCGATCAGGTCCTCCAGCCCCGGCCCCGCCGCGGCGCGCGCCAGCGCCGCCTCGGTCGCCGCGATCTGGCCGGCCAGCTGGCGCGCGTGCACCGGCTCGGTCAGCACCGCCAGCACCCGCAGCCGGTCAAAGCCAAACCCCGCATCCACCCCGTCCAGCTTCATCGCCAGCAGCGGCCGGATGCGCGCGGGATCGGCGGTCGCCTGCGCCAGCCCCACCCGCACCACCGCCGTCGCCCCGTCCACGCGGCCCGCCTGCACCTCGACCGTGCGCGCGCCGCGCCCCCGCGCCCGCAGCCGCTCGCCCAGCGCGGGCAACAGCCGGTCCAGCGCCGCCAGCACATCGTCCAGCCGCCCGATCGGTTCCGGAAAGGACATCCGCACCGCAAAGGGGCGCTCGGCCTCGGCCGGGGCGACGGGCTCCGGCTCGGCCCCGGTGGCGCGGTCCAGCTGCCGGATCAGCCCCAGCCCGTAGCGCCGCGCCAAGCCCGCGCGCGGCATCCCCATCAGGTCGCCCACTCGCCGCAACCCCACCTGCGCCAGCGCGGCCACGGTCGCCTCGTCGACCCGCAGCGCCGCGATGGGCAGGGGCGCCAGCGCCGCCCGCGTCTCGCCAGGCGGACAGAGCCGCGCGGCCTCGGCCACCACGCCGCCCCGCAACGGCACCCCGCCGCGTTCCCAGCGGTGGCGCCTGGCCGCGCGCGACCGCGTGGCATGGGCCTCCTGGTCGATGGCATCACCGCTGCGCGTGGGCGCCGCC
>CAYYOE010000408.1:0-2931 GCA_964473055.1 uncultured Rhodobacterales bacterium
CGCTGGCGTCGGCCTCGGCCATCGCCTCGCCCAGTTCCGCCATCAGTTCGCTCGACAGGGCATTCAAGGCATCGGGCCGGTTCAACCGGATCGAGGCCACGCTGTCCTCGATCTCGACAACAATGGTCTTGTAGGCCATGGCCAGCCGCCCCCCGTGCGTTTCCTTGGCGTAGGGCCAAGGCTTAGCAGCCTTGCAGGATCAATCAAAGTCGTCAGATCACGGGTTCACGGTGCGTCACCGCTGACAGTGGGGGCACCAGAACGACGACCGACCGGACTGCACCGCGCGCCGCACGACCCCGGCGCAGTCCGGTGTGACGCAGGCGCCGCCTTCGCGGCCATAGACACGGAATGCATGCTGGAAATAGCCGAGCTCTCCATCCGCCTGACGGTAGTCCCGCAACGATGACCCGCCCGCCTCGATCGCTTCGGCCAGAACCTCGCGGATCACCGGGACAAGGTGCCGCACCCGCGCCTCGGCGATCCGCCCAGCCTTGCGCAGGGGCGAGATGCCCGCCCGGAACAGCGCCTCGGCGACATAGATGTTGCCCAGGCCCGCCACCACGCGCTGGTCCAGCAGCGCCGCCTTGACCGGCGTATTCCGCCCCTTCAGCCGAGCAACAAGGTATTCCTCGTGGAAGTCGTTGCCGAAGGGTTCCGGTCCGATCCCCTGCAACAGCCAGTGCTCGGCCAGCCGGTCGGTCGGCCACAGGTCCATCGCGCCGAAACGGCGCGCATCGTTGAAGGTGATGCGCGCGCCATCGTCGGTGGTCAGCACCACATGGTCATGCGGCGCGGCGGGCGCGATGTCCTGGTGAAACTCGCCCAGCATCGCGCCCGCAACCAGCATCCGTCCCGACATGCCCAGGTGCACGATCAGCGTCTCGCCACTGTCGAGGTCGGCCAGGATGTACTTCGACCGCCGCCCCAGCCGCAGCACCCGCCGCCCGGTCAGCCGGTCGGCCATGCCCGGCGGGAAGGGCCAGCGCAGATCGGGGCGGCGCACCTCGGCCAGGGTGATCACATGGCCTTCCAGCACCGGGGCAAGTCCCCGGCGGACGGTCTCGACTTCGGGCAGTTCCGGCATGCACGCTCCGCGACAACTGGCGCGGGGGGGTTCCATTGCGGCCCCGCGTCGGCGGCCTATAAGGAAGGCTGCAGCGCAGGAACGGCAAGGACCCATGAACGATCAAGGCCCCGGACCCGGCGACGGGACAACGCATTTCGGCTTCGAGACCGTGCCCGAGGCCGACAAGGCCGGGCGCGTACATGGCGTCTTTTCCTCGGTCGCCAGCCGCTATGACCTGATGAACGACCTGATGTCGGGCGGCGTCCATCGCATCTGGAAGGACGCGATGATGGACTGGCTGGCACCGCGCGACGACCAGCGCCTGCTGGATGTCGCGGGCGGGACCGGCGATATCGCCTTCCGCTTCCTGCGCCGGGCACCTGGCGCATCCGCTGTCGTGCTGGACATGACGGCGGCCATGCTGGACGAGGGCCGCAAGCGCGCGGACGCCGAAACCTTCGGTCCGCGGCTCGACTGGGTGGTGGGCGACGCGATGGCGCTGCCGTTCGCCGACAACAGTTTCGACGTCTACACCATCAGCTTCGGCATCCGGAACGTGACCCGGCCCGAGGTCGCGCTGGCCGAGGCGTTCCGTGTGCTGCGCCCCGGCGGGCGGCTGATGGTGCTGGAATTCAGCCAGTTGCCCGTGCCCGCGATGCAATGGGCCTACGACCGTTATTCGTTCAACGTCATCCCGGCGATGGGCAAGGCCGTGACCGGGGATCGCGCCAGCTACCAATATCTGGTGGAATCGATCCGAAAGTTCCCCGACCAGGACACCTTCGCCGCGATGATCCGCGGGGCGGGCTTCGACCAGGTCAAGTACCGCAACCTGACGATGGGCGTGGCCGCGCTGCATTCGGGCTGGAAGCTGTAGGTGCGGGGTCCGCACAACATCTGGCGGCTGATCCGCACCGGCGCAACGCTGGAACGGACCGGCGCCATGCGTGTCGTGCTGGATGCCTTCGACGCCCCGCCCGCGCTGCGCTTTGCCGCCCGTGCCCTGGGCCTGCCCTTCGCCTGGCTGGGGTATCGCGGCGATCCGTCCTTGCCGCCCGCAACCCGGGCCCTTCAGGCCATGGGCCCGGCGTACATCAAGTTCGGCCAGATCCTGTCCACCCGCCCCGATGTGGTGGGCGACGAGATCGCGACGCAGTTGCGCGTCCTGCAGGACAAGCTGCCGCCGTTCCCCACGCATGTCGCCCGGGCGATGGTCGCGCAGGAACTGGAGGTGCCGGTCGATAGCGTCTTCTCATCCTTCTCGGACCCGGTCGCCGCCGCGTCGATCGCACAGGTGCATCGCGCCCGGCTGGCCGAGACCGGCGAGGAGGTGGCGGTCAAGGTCCTGCGCCCCAACATCGAACGCGATTTCCAGCGCGACGTCGACGCCTTCTACCTGGCGGCCCGGATAATCGAGATCCTGTCCCCTGCTGCGCGCCGCCTGCGCCCGATGGAGGTGATCCGCCACTTCGAAGGCGTCGTGCTGGGCGAACTGGACCTTCGCATGGAAACCGCGGGGGCGGCGGAATTCCTTGCCAACACGCAAAAGGACGCTGGGTTCCGCGTCCCGAAGGTCCACTGGTTCCTGTCCAGCCGCCGCGTGATGACGCTCGAATGGGCCAATGGCCTGCCCGCTGGCGAGGTGGCCGCGATCGAGGCCGCCGGCCACGACCTGAAGGACCTCGGCGCCCGCGTCCTGCGCATGTTCCTCCTGCATGCCCTGCGCGACGGCTATTTCCACGCCGACATGCACCAGGGCAACCTGAAGGTCGCGCCGAACGGCGACCTGATCGCGATGGACTTCGGGATCATGGGGCGGCTCGACGACTATACCCGCCGCGCCTATGCCGAGATCCTGTTCG
>CAYYOE010000409.1:0-2926 GCA_964473055.1 uncultured Rhodobacterales bacterium
GCCGCGTTCTGGCGCAGGGTTTCCACCTGGATGCGGCTCATCTCGTCCTCGATCCGCTCGGCGCGACGCGCGTCAGTGGGCACGTTGTGGTCGGGCACTGCCACCGTCTTTTCCGGCGCGCGCACGCGGCGGCCGGTCATGCGCAGCCCCTCGAAGGCCTGCGGGCTGGTGACTTCGTGCACGAGGTGCCGGTCGATGTAGATGACACAGGTTCCGTCTGGGTCCTGATGGACGACGTGGTCGTCCCAGATCTTGTCGTAGAGTGTCTTTGGCTGCGATGTCGTGGGCATGGGGGCTCTCCGGGGGCGATATGACGTGACGTGAAGCGGCCTGGCAGAACTGCGTGCGCTGCCGTCAGAGCCGCCCTGTCACAGCGCGACGCTTGCCGAAAAAGCGCCAGGGCAGTCGGGCATGGTCGTCGATGTCGAACACCGGTGTCATGGGTGGCGTGATATGCCAAGGCCGCCACGCGGGCAAGCCGAATGGGGTGGGGACGAATTGCGGGTGATGGCCGCTATTCAGTGTGCTTTGTGGCATTCCTTGCTGCGCAGATGACCCCTTCGACCGCGCCGGGACTGTGGTTGAGGCCGGCTGGCGGATGTGCATCGTGATCATCACTTCGAACCGGGGCCGGAGCGTGCCGGCCGGCACCATGCCGGGCCTGTTGGTCCGATCTGGCCGCTGCCCGCTGGTCGAACGCCGGTCTTGATATCAGGTGTCACCCTGAACCGCCCGGGCGGGGCCGTGGTGTCGGGCAACCTGCAGCGCCCGTCTCAGGGCAGCCAGGGCCGGATCGCGTCTTGCGCCAGCACTGCGCGCATGTGCGCCTCGGGGTCGGCCAGGCCGGACGCCATCGGAAGTCGGGTCGGGCCGCAATCCACGCCCAGCACGCGCAGCGCTGCCTTCATCCCTGGCAACACGCCCGCGGGCAGGAGGTCGTCGACGAACCCGGCGGCGACCGTCTGCAACGCCTGCGCCCGGGGCAGGTCGCCCGCGGCCTTCGCCCCGGCGATGGCTGAATAGAGCCGCCCGAGCAGGTTGTAGGTCGTGCCGATCCCGCCATCCGCGCCCGAGACCCCCCCGGACAGCCAGATCTCGTCGAAGCCAAAGAAGAACGTCCGCTCTGGCCGCCGGCGGATCAACTGGGCGAACTTGAACAGGTCGGTTGAGGTGAACTTGATCCCTGTCACGCCCGGCAGGTCCAGGAGGTCCAGAAGCAAAGGCAGGGGCAGGGGGCGCCCGGTGCGCACCGGCACTTCGTAGACGATCATCGGCAGGTCGGTGGCCGATGCGAGCGCGCGGTAGTAGCCCAGGATCTCGGCATCCGAGAAGGGATAGGAATGGGGCGGCAGGGCCGACAGCCCATGATAGCCCAGCCGTGCCGCGTTCCGGGCAAGACGCACCGATTCCGACAGCGACGGCATGCCCACATGAGCGATCAGCCTTGCGTTGGTGCCCTGTGCGCATGTCGCCACCACCTCCTGCTGCGCCAGTAACGCCGCGGCATCCAGCAACCCGGACTCGCCGCTCGATCCGCCAACATACAGGCCCGACAGCCCCTGCCGCAGGACGAAGGCGTCGATGGCGCGCTGGCGGTCGGGCGAGAACGCACCGTCGTCATCCAGTCCGGTCAGGAGGGCGGCATACATGCCGGCAAGGGGTTTGGTCATCGGGCGGTCGTCCTGCAGGTGCCGGAAACTGTCCGGCGGTTACGGGTTTTGGGCAATGCTTGCGTCAACTCGTGGCGGGATGCAAACTTTGTTTTGACAATTATTGATTTTGGTCATACCAAACAGCACCAAGTGTTCAGACTTTCCGCCAGGACCTGCCCCCGTGATCCAGTCCGACCAGCTTGCCGAGCCTTTTGCTGCCGATGTGCCTCCGCGTCGGACGGGCGACGTGATCGCCCGGGCGCTGGTCGAGGACATTCGGTCGGGCCGGATCGCGCTGGGCGACCCCGTCCCCACCGAACGCGAGCTGTGCGACCGCTGGGGCGCTTCACGCCCGACCGTGCGTGAAGCGCTGGCCGAGGTGCAGCGCCGCGGCTACGCCACCGCCGAGCCCGGCCACCGCCCGCGCGCCGCGCGCCCCTCGCTTGCCGCGATCCTGGAAGGCGCGGGCGACCTGATCCGCGACCTGCTGGGCGACGCCGAAAGCGGCGCGCACCTGGAACAGATGCGCCAGTTCATCGAGATGGGCGCCGCGCGCGAGGCTGCGTCGCGGGCCGGCCCGGCCGATCTTGCCCGCCTGTCCGAGGCGCTGGAACGCAACGGCGCGGCCATCGCCACGCCCGACTTTGCGCCCACCGACATCGCCTTTCACCGCGCGCTGGTGTCGGTTGTCGGCAACCCGGTGATCCTGACGCTGCACGACCTGTTCGTGCGCCGCATGATCGCCCAGCGCCCGCCGGTCGACGACCCCGCCCGTCACGACGCCGTGGCCCATGCCGAACACCGCGCCATCCATGCCGCCGTCCTGGACGGCGACCCGGGCCGCGCCGCCGAGGTGATGGAGGGGCACCTGGCCCGGTCCTATCGCGCGCGTCTGCGGGCCGCGGCCAGACATTCTGAAGCGGCGCAAACCGAAGCGCGGAACGCAACCCAGACACAACACCGGGAAACCGGACCAACGGGAGGAAACCAATGACCCTGACACGTATTCTCATGGCCGGCGTCGCGACGCTGGCCCTGGCCGCCCCGGCGGCTGCCCAGCGCGAACTGACGCTGGGGATGCAGGACAACGAGGCCTCGAACCTGTTCGCAGGCGCGACCGCCTTCGCCGAGAAGCTGGCCGAACTGTCGACCGGCGAGATGACGGTGACGATCTTCCCGTCGTCGCAGCTGGGCGACTTCCGTGCCATGGTGGCGCAGGTGCAGGCGGGCGAGCTGGACATGGTCACGACCGGCTACCCGGACATGAGCTATGT
>CAYYOE010000410.1:0-2922 GCA_964473055.1 uncultured Rhodobacterales bacterium
ATCCTGATCGCCGCCTGTGCCGGCCCCTTCACCGCCGACAGCCTGTACACGGAAGTTACCTCCGCCGGGCCCTACGCCACCCTCACCCGCCCCGGTTTCGACGCCTGCCTCGATTTCGTCGCCACCGGCGGCTACGCCCTGCGGGCCTATGACCGCTGGCAGCGGCTGAAACAGACGGACGGCCACTGGCACCTGCGCGACCCGCGTGCCGCCGCCCATATCCGGCAGAACATCGGCACGATCCTCGACACCGATACGCTCAAGGTGCGGATGCGCGGCCGGGGCGGCCAGCCCCTGGGGGAGATCGAGGAGGCCTTTGCCGCCACGCTGACCCCCGGCGACACCTTCCTGATCGGGGGCGAGGTCGTGCGGTTCGAGGGCCTGCGCGAGATGACGGTCGAGGTCACGCGCCGCGCCGACCGGCCGCCGAAGATCGCCACCTTCATGGGGACGAAGTTCGCCACCTCCACCCGCCTGACCCACCGCATCCTCGACATGTTCGCCCGCCGCGACTGGACCGGCCTGCCCGCCCCGGTCGCCGACTGGCTGGACCTGCAGGCCCGCGTGTCCAAACTGCCCACGGCGGACCGGCTGCTGGTGGAAAGCTTCCCCTGGGAAGGCCGCGCCCATACCTGCGTCTACGGCTTTGCGGGCCGGAACGCGATGCAGACGCTGGGCCTCCTGCTGACCCAGCGGATGGAGGATGCGGGCCTTGGCCCCATCGGGTTCGTCGCCACCGACTATGCCGTCCTGATCTGGTCGCTTGACCCCGTGACGGATCCTGCCCCCCTGCTCGACGCCACGGGCCTGCGCGACGCGTTCGAGACCTGGCTTGCCGGCAACGCCGTGATGAAGCGCACCTTCAAGGCCGTGGCGACGGTGGCAGGCCTCTTGGACCGCACCCACGGCGGACAGCGCAAGACCGGGCGGCAGGCCACGATGTCGTCCGACATCCTCTATGACACGCTGCGCAAGTATGACCCTGGCCATGTGCTGCTGCAGATCACCCGCGAAGAGGCGATGCGCGGCCTGGTCGATTTCGGCCGGATCGAGGAGATGCTGGCGCGCACGCGTGGCCGGATCGACCATGTGGTGGCCGACCGGGTCACCCCCCTGGCCGCGCCTCTGTTCCTGGAACCCGGCCGCGTGCCGGTGGACGGGGCCGCGCGCGAGCGGATCGTGGCGGACTTCGCCGCGCGGGTAATGGAGGAGGCGGGGTTGGGTGGCGCGGGGTAAGGGGCGGGCGCGCGCAGGCCCGGAGGCTCCGACATTTCAACCGACACCGACGGATACCTTTCGCCTGGTCGCTTAACATCGCATGAGCCGGGCAGTAGTCGCCTGATGTCTGGGTCACGCCCGGCCGAAAGGAAGTTGCGATGCATACCACGATCAAGGTCGTTCTCGGAATTGCCGTCACTGTGGCCGTTGCAGGCTCCAGCTTGCCTGCACTTGCCCAGCAGGGGATGGGCCACGGCATGACCCAGGGCCACGGCATGGGCCAAGCCCGCGGCATGGGCATGGGCCATCGCATGACGGCCATGCTGCAGGGGGTGGACACGACGGACGGCGAGGTCACCGAACTTCGCGACATGCTGATGAACCATCGTGACATCACCCGCAGCGTGACGAACCTGCCCGACGGCATCCGCACGGTGACGGAGTCCGGCAACTCCGAACTGGCCGGGCAACTCGTCAGCCACGTCGTCGGGATGATCGGGCGCGTCGAGGACGGTCGCGACCCGCGCGTGAGGATCCAGAGCCCGACGCTCGACCTGATCTTTGCCAATCGCGATCGGATCGAGACCGTGCTCGAGGCCACGCCGACCGGGATCGTCGTCACGCAGACCTCGTCCGATCCGGCCACCGTCGCAGCCCTTCAGACCCACGCGGCCGAGGTTTCCGACATGGTGGACCGGGGCATGGCCGCGGTGCACGACTCGATGATGCGTCGCTGACAGGTCGGCACCCGCCACACGGTTGCCGAACCCTGCTTACGGTCCCGGGTGCGCCGGCAGATCACGGTGGACACAGGCCTTGCACCCGGCGCGACAACGGCCCGGCACCGTCGGCGGGTAAACGGGGCGCCTACTTCTTCGCAGGCCCGCCCTGCTTGGCCTCCGACCGGGCCTGCGCTTCGCGCAGGGCGGCGGTCAACGGCGAAGGAGGCGCCTTGACGGCGGACTTGTCCTTCTTCGGCTTCTTGGCTTCGCGGTTGCCCTTGTTCATGCCTTTTGCCATGGCGAGGTCCTTTCTGGGTTCGGATCGGGGATAGGTGGCGGCGCGCCCGGGTCAGGTCGCTTCCGCAGGGGGCGGCCGCCCGGGGTCGTTCGAGGGCACCGCCAGGACATGGTCCAGCACATGAATCAGTCCGTTCGACGCCTCGATCGGGTGCCCGACGATCCGGGCGCCGCCCACATGCACCCCGTCGGGGGTGCTGCGCACGATGACCTGCTCGCCCCCCAGCGTGGTGACCTTCAGGGTCTGGCCTGCCCAGGCGCCGGTCGGGTGGTGGCCCTCGATCACATGCAGCTTCAGCACGCCTTCCAGCGCGGGCCGGTTGGCCGGCTGCAACAGCGATTCCACCGCACCGGGGTCCAGCCGCGCGAAGGCGTCGTTGGACGGCGCCAGCACCGTATAGGGGCCGCGGCCCGCCAGCGCATCGGCCAGCCCCGCGGCAGTGACCGCCCGCACGAGGATGGAGAACGCCGGGTTACCTGACGCGATTTCGACGATGTTCATGGGAACTTTCCGGTGTGTCGGACAGGGGTACTGTCCGATATATCCGAAATGGGGACCCGCCCCACGGAATGCGAGGGCCGGGGCGAAGAATTCGGGGGGCTGGATGGCACACAGGTTCGAAACCCGCGTCTATTACGAGGACACCGATCTGGCGGGCATCGTCTACTATGCGAACTACCTGCG
>CAYYOE010000411.1:0-2917 GCA_964473055.1 uncultured Rhodobacterales bacterium
GTGATGCTGCTGTTTCCGTGGCTGGCCGGAACCCCGGGCGACTGGCAGTTCTACCAGTTGATCCACGGGATCGTCTCGGCGGCCCTGTCGGCGATCATCCTGGCCCACATCTACATCGGTTCGGTGGGCATGGAGGGGGCCTTCGACGCCATGGGATCGGGCGAGGTCGACGAGAACTGGGCCAAGGAGCACCATTCGCTCTGGGTCGACGAGGTGCAGGGCACGAAGGCCGCCGCGCCGCAGTCGGGCCAAGGCGCGGCAACTCCGGCTGAGTAAGCGGGGCACCCCCGTCTTGGCGGGACGGTAGGACGGCAAGGCCCTGCCAGTGGCGGGGCCTTTGCATCAGGGGCACCACAACGAATGCACGAGGACGACGACATCGTGAACCGGGCAGCGGCGGCGCTGGCGGCTTTGCGGCTGCCGGACGGGTCGGCCCTCGTCGGTTCGGCGCGGTTGACGGGGCCGATACTGGCAGGCGGGCGGCTGACGGCCTCGATCGCTGTTGCCCAGGACGAGGCGCCCACCTTCGCCACACTGCGCGCCGAGGCCGAGGCCGCATTGCGGGCGATTCCGGGCGGTGCGGGCGCGCTGGTGGCGCTGACCGCGGACCGGGACGCGGCGCCGCCGCCGCGGCTGGTGGCAGAGCCGCCGCAGCGGCCTGCGGTGCTGCCGGGGGTGGGCCATGTGATCGCCGTCGCCTCGGGTAAGGGCGGCGTGGGCAAGTCGACCACCTGCGTCAATCTTGCGCTGGCGCTGCGGGGGCAGGGGCTGCGGGTGGGCATCCTCGATGCTGACGTGCATGGGCCGTCGCTGCCCACGCTGCTGGGCCTGCATGGAAGGCCCCGCGTGGGACCTGACCGCAAGTTGCGCCCGATGGAGGCCTTCGGCGTCAAGGCCATGTCCGTGGGCCTCTTGGTCGAGGCCGAGACGGCGATGATCTGGCGCGGACCCATGGTGATGAGCGCGCTGACCCAGATGATCGCCGAGGTGGACTGGGGCACGCTGGATATCCTTCTGGTGGACATGCCCCCCGGCACCGGCGACGCGCAACTGGCCATCGCGCAGGGCACGCCGCTGGCGGGCGCGGTGATCGTGTCCACGCCGCAGGATCTGGCGCTGATCGACGCGCGCCGGGGAATCGCCATGTTCCGCAAGGTCGATGTGCCGATCCTGGGTATCGTCGAGAACATGGCGCATTTCATCTGTCCCGACTGCGGCGGGACACATGCGATCTTCGGTCAGGGCGGCGCGAAGGCCGAGGCCGACCGGCTGGACGTGCCCTATCTGGGCGCTGTTCCCTTGACGATGGACCTGCGCGCGGCGTCGGACGCAGGGCGCCCGGTGGTGGCGCAGGACCCAGAGGGCGCGCTGGGGCGGATCTATGGCGACATGGCGCGGCAGGTGCGGGCGGGGCTGGCCGCGCGTGCTGCGGCGGCGGAATGAGACTGGAATAACAGGAAGGAACAAGGCGATGAAGGCATTTCTTGCATCGGTGGTGGTGGCGATCGGCGTGGCGTTCGGCGCTTCGCAGGTCCTGGACCAGAACTTCCAGACGACGGCGCCCGACGCCTTCACGACCGAAGGCGCCCGCATCACCGACCCCGGACGCAACCTCGTCCAGTTCTGATCGTGCGCCTTGTTCCCGCGGCGCTGGTCGCCGTCCTTCTGACCGGCACCGTGGCGGCGCAGGACTTGCGGGGGCACGGCGGCCCGGTGCGGGCGCTGGCGAGCGATGGGGCACGGCTGGTCTCGGGCGGATTGGACACGCGCGTGATCCTGTGGGACGTCGATGTGCCCGGGCAGGTCGTGCGTGGCCATGTCGGGGCGGTGACGGCGGTTCTGCCATTGACGGATGGTTTTGCCTCCGGGGGGCAGGACGGCGCGGTGATCCTGTGGGGCGCGGGGCCCGAGCCGGTGGCAGAGCGGGCCGCCCATGATGCGCCGGTGTCAGCGCTGGCCATGCTGGACGGCAGGCTTGCCTCTGCCGGGTGGGACGGGCGGATCGTGCTGGGCGATGGCACGACCATCGCGGCGCATCAGGGGCAGGTCACGGGGCTTGTCGCCACCACGGAGGGCTTTGCCTCGACCGGGACGGACCTCGCGTTGCGCTGGTGGCAGGACGCGCGCCTTGTCGCCGTGCAGGAATTCGAGGCAGTGCCCGCCGCGCTGGTGTCGGAAGGAGACTCGGTGATCGTGGCCGGGGCCGACGGCACCATCACGCGCGTGGCCCCGACGGGCGTGGTGCTGACACGCTACCTGTCCGATCGTCCGCTGCCCGTGGTGGCGTTGGCGCGCGGGGCGGGTCTGGTCGTGGCAGCGTCGGTCTCGGGCGAGGTCTGGGTGCTGGACGGGGCGACGCTGGACACCCGCGCCTTGATCGAGGCGGGGCAGGGTGCGGTCTGGGCCGTAGCGGTGCGCGATGGCGCTGGCGGGCCAGAGGTTCTGACCGGAGGCAATGACGGATTGATCCGGCGCTGGACGCCGGATGGGGCCGCGCTTGGGTCGGGGACTGTGGGCGCGGTGGCTGATGACGGCAGCCGGGGTGCCGAGGTCTGGCGCGCCTGCGCCGTCTGTCACAGCCTGTCGCCGGATGACGAGGGCCGCGCCGGGCCGACGTTGCATGGGGTGCTGGGCCGACGGATCGGCACCGCGCTGGGCTATGCCTATTCCCCGGCCCTGCTGGCGCTGGACATCGTCTGGACGGCCGAGACGATTTCGGCGCTGTTCGAACTGGGGCCCGAGGCCTATACGCCCGGCAGCCGGATGCCCGAACAGCGGCTGGGCGACCCGGAGGATCGGGCGGCGCTGGTGGAATATCTGCGCGCCAACGGGGGGTGAGGGGCACCGATCTGGTCGTCGATGGCCTTTCCTGACGATTGGCATCCAGCGTTCGCCGCCTGACAGAAGGTGCCCCAGT
>CAYYOE010000412.1:0-2916 GCA_964473055.1 uncultured Rhodobacterales bacterium
GGCGTGGGCTGGACGCCCACCAACGTGCAGATCACCTGCTTCGACACCATCGCCGACAGCCCCTATGGTGCCTTGGGCGACATCGTGCTGTGGCCCGATCCCGCCACTCGCGCCGACCTGCCCCTGCCGGGCGGCGGGCGGCTGTCCATGGTGCTGGGCGATATCCGCGACCTGTCGGGCAGCCCATGGGAATGCTGCACGCGGGGCATCCTGCGCGCGGCCCTTGACCGCTTTCATGCTGCGACGGGTCTGGAGCTGCGCGCGACCTTCGAACACGAGTTCATGCTGACCGGGGTGCCGGGCGAGCCGACCCGCGCCTTCAGCCTGCAGGGCTTCGCCGCGGGGCAGGGGTATCTGTCCGCCCTCGCCGATGCGCTGGGGGGCGCGGGGATCGCGCCCGACAGTTTCCTGCGCGAATACGGCCCCGACCAGTTCGAGGTGACGCTGCCGCCACAGCCAGCCCTGCGTGCCGCCGATGAAGCGGTGGTCCTGCGCGAGGCTGCGCGGGCTGTCGCCCGGGCCCTTGGACAGCGCGCGACCTTCTCGCCCCTGCTGGCCCCCGACATCGTGGGCAACGGGGTGCACATCCACTTCAGCCTTTGGGATGCGGCGGGCAATCCGGTGACCGAGGACGCGGGCTGTCAGGACGGGCTGTCGGCCACCGCATCCGCCTTTGCCGCCGGGGTCCTGCGCCATCTGAACGCCGTGTCGGCGCTGACCGCGCCCTCGGCCATCTCGCCCCTGCGCATGGTGCCGCACCGCTGGTCGGCCGCCTACAATAACCTCGGTCGACAGGACCGCGAGGCCGCAATCCGCATCTGTCCGGTCACGGCGACCGACCCGGCCATCCGCGCCCGGCAGTTCAACATGGAGTTTCGCGCCGCGGACGCCTGCGCCAGTCCCTACCTCGCGCTCGCCGCAGTGGTCATTGCGGGGACACTGGGGGTGGAGGACGGGCTGAGCTGCTCGAAAGCGACCGAAGAAGACCTGAGCCTGCTATCGCCCGAGGCGCTGGCTGCCCGGGGCTACCAGCGCCTGCCCGAAACGCTGGAGGACGCGATTGTCGCCCTGCGCGCCGATACCGCCTTTGTTGCGCGCTTCCCCGGAGCCTTCGTCGATGTCTATGCCGCCCACAAGACGGGCGAGGCAGCCCATGTGGCGGGCATGAACGATGTTGCCCGCATGGCCGCCTATGCCGCGGTCTATTGACTATGGGAATGGTCACGCAATGATACGCTATGCGACCACAAGTTCGCCATGTGAACAAGATCCTGCCGATCCGGACACAACGATACCACGGGAGAGATGCCATGAACCATGATGCCCGAAATGCCGTGCGCCTGCGCCAGCTTGCCGCCCGCAACCCGCTGCGCCAGAACCTGCAGCATTCCGCCAGCCGCCGCCGGTTCCTGGCGGGTCTGGCTGCTGGGACCGCCGCCGCCGCCCTGCCGATGGGGGCCGCGGCGCAGTCGCGCCCGCTGTCGCTGCTGACCTGGGACGCCTATGCCGACCCGCGCCTTCTGGACCTGTGGCGCCAGCAGACGGGCGTGGACGTGCGCTATGAAATCCACATCTCGGACCCGTCGTCCGTCAACCGCCTGCGCGCGGGCGAGACGTCCGTGTGGGACTTCATCAACGTCAACAACCCCTGGGCGCGCAACGTCATGTGGCCCGCGGGCCTGATCCGCGACCTGCCGCGCGACCGGTTCGAACCGCTCTATGGCCAGATGAAGGAAAAGTTTGCAGCCCCTTACAAATGGGCGATGTCCGAGGACGGCGACCACCTGCTGGGCATCGTCCAGCGATACGAGACCTTCGACTTCGTCATCAACCCCGACGTGATCTCGCCCGAGCTGGCCAAGGACGAAGGCTGGGACCTGTTCAACAACGCAGACTTCGCGGGCCGCTACGGCATCCTCGCCTACGAGGACTGGAACGTGATGGACATCTGCATGGGCGCAGGCGTGCATCCCTTCAAGGTCAAGACCGACGAGGAGGTGGCGCGCTTCGAGGAGACCTGCAATCGCTGGATCCAGAACGCGGCCTTCATCACCACCGACTTCGTGCAGCTGAACCAGGGCATCCTGAACGGCGAGATCGACCTGTATTTCACCGGTGGCACCTACACGACTGCCGCCGCCCGGCTGGAAGGGATCACCGAGTTGTACGCGATCACGCCGAACAGCGGGCCCGCCGACGGAAAGGGCGGGATCAACTGGATCGAGCTGAACTCGGCCGTGAACAACCCCAACTTCATCGACGCGGCCTTCGACTGGCTGGAATTCATCGCCACGCCGGATGCGGCGGAACTGGTCGCGCGCGGCAACGGCAACCTGCAGCCCGTCAGCCAGATGTCGCAGCCCGAGCTAATGAGCCGCTTCAGCGCGGACGAACTGGCCGCGATCCAGTGGGACGAGTTCGACGAGCGCATCGCCAACGCGGTCGAGTTCGACATCGTGCCGGATTACGACCGGCTGTATGACATCTACTCGGCCGCCATGCGCGCCCGGGGCTAGGCGTGCCCGACACCTCGCAAAGCACCCGGCCGGTGATCTTGTCGCTGGCCGGTCTGACCAAGCGCTTCGCGTCCACCACCGCGGTGGACGCGATTGCGCTGGATATCCCCGAGGGCGAGTTCCTGACGATCGTGGGCCCATCCGGTTCCGGCAAGTCCACGCTGGTGCGGTTGCTGGCGGGACTGGAGGCGCCGACGGCGGGCACGATCCGGCTGCGGGGCCGCGATATCACCGCGCTGCCCGCGAACAGGCGCCCGACCGCGATGGTGTTCCAGTCGCTCGCGTTATTCGACCACCGCAGCGTCGGGCAGAACATCGAATTCGCGCTCAAGATGAAGGGCGTCGCCCCCGGCCCCCGGCGAGAGCGCGCGCTGGAACTCCTGCGCCTCGTCCGCCTGCC
>CAYYOE010000413.1:0-2914 GCA_964473055.1 uncultured Rhodobacterales bacterium
TTCGGGCTGATGCTGTTCTCCTGCTTCATCCCGTTCCAGATCGTCCTGATCCCGATGGCGGTGGTCCTGGGGAAACTGGGGTTGGCGGGGTCGATACCGGGGCTGGTGCTGGTGCATGTGGTCTACGGGATCGGCTTCACCACGCTCTACTTCCGCAACTATTACGCCGCCTTCCCGACCGAGCTTGTGCGCGCGGCCCAGATCGACGGGGCAGGGTTCTTCCTCATCTTCTGGCGCATCCTGCTGCCGGTGTCGGGGCCCATCGCGGTGGTTTCGGTCATCTGGCAGTTCACCAATATCTGGAACGACTTCCTGTTCGGGGCCTCGTTCGGGGGTACGTCGCAGCCGATGACCGTGGCGCTCAACAACCTCGTGCAGTCCTCGACGGGCGTGAAGGAATACAACGTCCATTTCGCCGGCGCGATCCTGGCCGCGCTGCCCACCCTTGTCGTCTATATCGTTGCCGGGCGGTACTTCGTCCGGGGCCTGATGGCGGGATCGGTGAAAGGATAGTCAGGAGACCGCCGGGCGGCTGCAACCGCCCGACGGTCATGTTCAACCCATGCCCAGCCTTGCAACGGAACTCGGGCGAACGACAGGAAGGAACACGAGAATGAAGGTGTTGTCCATGACGACCCTGGCTCTGGCGACCGCCAGCCCCCTGATGGCGGACCCTCGGGTGGAGGTGATGCACTTCTGGACCAGCGGGGGTGAAGCGGCGGCGCTTGGGACCGTCCGTGACAAGGTTGTCGCCGCGGGGACGGCATGGACCGACGCGCCCATCGCCGGGGGCGGCGGGGACGCGGCCAAGACGGCGCTGCAGGCCCGCATCGCCGGGGGCAACCCGCCCGCGGCCATGCTGATGCTTGGCCAGAACATCATCGACTGGGCGAACGAAGGGATGCTGGGCAACGTCGATGCGCTGGCCGAGGCCGAGGGCTGGGCTGCCGCCTTGCCCCAGGCGGTGCAGGACTTCACCCGGATCGGGGGGCATTGGGTCAGCGTGCCGACGAACGTGCACCGCACCGACATGATCTGGGCCTCGAAGGCGGCTTTCGACCGCATCGGCGCGGCCTATCCCAGCACCTGGGACGAGTTGAACGCGCTGGCCCCGCAGTTCGCCGCGGCCGGGATCGTTCCGCTCGCGCATGGCGGCCAGGCCTGGCAGGAGGCCTACATGTTCGAAGCCGTGGCCCTGGGCGTGGGTGGCGCCGACTTCTACCGCCGCGCGCTGATCGACCTCGACGATGCCACCCTACGCGGCGACACCATGGTCAGGGTGTTCGAGCAGCTTGCGGCGCTGCGCGCCATGGTGGACCCGAACTTCCCCGGCCGCGACTGGAACCTCGCCAGTGCGATGGTCATCAACGGCGAGGCCGCGATGCAGATCATGGGCGACTGGGCCAAGGGCGAATTCACCAACGCCGGCAAGAGTCCGGGTGACGACTATGCCTGCATCCCGGTGCCCAAGGCGCAGGGCGACGGCTTCGTCTATCTGGTCAACTCGCTGTCGCTGTTTGCACAGAACCAGCCGGACCTGATCGAAGGGCAGCGGGTTCTGGCCAGTGCGATCATGGACCCCGGCGTGCAGGTGGCCTTCAACCAGGCGAAAGGTGCGATCCCGGCCCGTACCGACATCGACCTGTCATCCATGGACGCCTGCGCACAGGCGACTTCGGCCGCCCTTGCATCGAACGACTATGGCGGCACTGCCGTGCCCACCTTTGCCGGAACGCATGCCGCCGATGCCACCATCGTGGGCGCCGCCACCGACGCGATCACCGGCTTCTTCAACTCGAACCAGTCCCCCGCCGACGGCGCGGCGGCGCTTGCCAACGCCATCGCGGCGACACGCTGACGCGCCTGTCCCGTGCGCCCCACACTCCCGGGGGCGCACGGGAAACCTCGAACGAAACGTCACCTCCGGAGCAAGACCATGGGTTTTCTCGACATCCGCAACGTCACGAAATCCTACGGCGCCGTGGAGGTGCTGCATCGTGTCGACATCAGCGTGGAGGAAGGCGAGTTCCTCGTGCTCGTCGGCCCCTCGGGCTGCGGCAAGTCCACGCTTCTGAACATGATCGCGGGCCTGGAAGGGATCACCGGGGGCGAGATTGCCATCAAGGGTCGGGTAATGAACGGGGTTCATCCGTCCCGGCGCAACATCGCGATGGTGTTCCAGTCCTACGCGCTCTACCCCAATATGACAGTGGGTCAGAACATCACCTTCGGGCTGGAAATGCACGGCGTGCCGAAGCCCGAACGCGACCGCGCCCTGGCGGACGTGGCGAAGCTGTTGCAGATCGATCACCTGCTGGGCCGCAAGCCCGGGCAATTGTCCGGCGGCCAGCGGCAGCGCGTGGCAATGGGGCGCGCGCTGGTCAGGAACCCCGACGTGTTCCTGTTCGACGAACCCCTGTCGAACCTCGATGCCAAACTGCGCGTGGACATGCGCACCGAGATCAAGAAGCTGCACCAGAAGCTGGGTACCACGATCGTCTATGTGACTCATGACCAGATCGAGGCGATGACGCTCTCGACCCGGATCGCGGTGATGTTCAAGGGCCATGTCCAGCAACTCGGCACGCCCAAGCAGATCTACGACACCCCCGCCAACGTCTATGTGGCGACCTTCATGGGCAGCCCGGCGATGAACATCCTGCCCGCGCGGGTCGTCCTGCGGAACGGCGCCCCCCACGCCGAGGTGACGGACGCGCGCGGGGCGGTCTGCGCCTTGCGGTTTTCGCAGGCAAATCTTGCCGCATGGGAGGGGCGCGACATCCTGCTGGGCATCCGGCCCGAGGCGATTACCGACCCCGAAGGTGCCGACCGCAAGTCGACCAACATCCAGTCGCTGCGCAACACCGTGACAGTGACCGAACCCGCCGGCGCCGATACCTATGTGACGATGACG
>CAYYOE010000414.1:0-2906 GCA_964473055.1 uncultured Rhodobacterales bacterium
AGCGCTGGCACGAGGTCGCCAAGATGTATGCCGAGGTGAACGCAATGTTCGGCGACATCGTCAAGGTCACGCCGTCGTCCAAGGTGGTGGGCGACATGGCGCTGATGATGGTCGCGCAGGGTCTGACGCCCGCCGATGTGCTGGATCCGGACAAGGACGTGGCCTTCCCGGACTCGGTCGTGGACATGATGAAGGGCAACCTCGGCCAGCCGCCGGGGGGATGGCCCGAGCAGATCAAGGCCAAGGCGCTGAAGGGCGATGCGTCCTTCACCGACCGCCCCGGCCTGCACGCCGAACCTGTGGACCTGGAGGCGACGCGCGCGGAACTGTCCAGGACGCTGGACGGCTATACCGTCGGCGATGACGACCTGGCGGGATATCTGATGTATCCCAAGGTGTTCCTCGACTACATGGGCCGTCACCGCCGCTATGGCCCCGTGCGCGTGCTGCCGACGCCGATCTATTTCTACGGCATGCAGCCGGGCGACCAGATCGAGGCCGAGATCGACCCCGGCAAGACGCTGGAAATCCGCCTGCAGACCGTGGGCGACACGCATGAGGACGGCGAGGCGCGGGTGTTCTTCGAACTGAACGGCCAGCCGCGCATCGTCCGTGTGCCCGACCGCAAGGCCAAGGCCGCGACCGCCGCCCGGCCCAAGGCCGATCCGGCGAACCCCGCGCACCTGGGCGCGCCGATGCCGGGCGTCGTCGCGTCCATCGCGGCGCAGGCGGGCAAGCCGGTCAAGGCGGGCGACCTCTTGCTGACCATCGAGGCGATGAAGATGGAAACCGGCATCCACGCCGACCGCGATGCGACCGTGGTCGCGGTGCATGTGACGCCGGGGGCGCAGATCGACGCCAAGGACCTGCTGGTCGAACTGGGCTAGGTGCCCGTCAGTCCTGCAGGCCCACCACCGCCACCGCCGAAAGCGCCAGAACCACACCCAGCGCCTCACGCCAGGTGAAGGCCTCGCGGAACACAAGGACGCCCAGCGCCACCAGCAGCAACACCGTCGACGCCGAGTACAGCACCCCGATGGTGGCCAGCGAATGCGACCGCATCAGGTAGAACCACCCCACGGCGGGCAGCGCATAAAGCGTGGCGCCGAGGATGAAGACGGCTGACATCGGTTGTGCGTCACGCTCGGACGCCAGCTTGATCGCCCAATCGCCAAGGAAGGTAAGGCCAGACACGGCCACAAGAAGAAGCAGGGTCTGCACGGTCACGGCCCGCCACCCCGCAGGCAGCGGCAAACAGCCCGTCCACCAATGGACATCCGGGTGTCCGGCGCGGTCGGGGTGACCCAGGGCGGCAGGTCGGCGTCGGGTGGTTCTGGTCGCATCACTCTGATCTCCCTTGTGAATTCCCTACGACCCTGACTTCAGTCTGACGCAGGGTCAATCCTTGCGTCTCGCCTCACCGGGTATTCACGCGAATATCGCGGATGGCAGGTCAGGGGTCGGCGCCGGTCCCGGGAAACAGGTCTAGGTCGGACCTAACCCTCCGTCAGGAAATTGAGGCCAGAACCGCGGGGGTGTGTGGGCGCAGATTGGCGCCAGTCTGGAGTAAATCGCATAATGAACAGCCTGAAGACCCGTAACCTCTTTGCATTTCTCATCCTGATCGCGGCACTGGTCGCCATCGGGATCACGTCCCTGTTGTCGATCGGTGGGCTGGCACGCGACCTGGACACGATCAACACTGTCAACAGCGTCAAGCAGCGCTACGCGATCAATTTCCGCGGCAGCGTCCACGACCGCTCGATCCTGATCCGCGACGTGATCCTTGCGCCGACCGGGGCCGATGCCCGCGCCTCACGCGATGGAATCGACGCGCTGGCCGCCGATTATACGGCCTCGGCCGGTCCGCTGGACGCGATGTTCACCGACGACCGCCCGGACCTGCCCGCCGAGGTCGAGATCCTGAACCGGATCAAGGCGGTCGAGGCAAAGACCCTACCGCTGGTCGACCAGGTCCTTGCCCGGCACGATGCGGGTGACGCGGCTGGTGCGCAGGCGCTGCTGATGCAGGCCGTGCGTCCGGCGTTTTCCGACTGGCTGGCCGTGATCAACGAATTCATCGACCTGCAGGAAGCGCTGAACCGGGACATCGGCACCAACGTGGACAGCGACGTCGCCCGGTTCGAGGTGATGTCCACCGCCCTGATCGGCGCCGCGATCGCGGTGGGGATCGGGCTTTTGTTGTGGAACCAGCGCGCGCTGCGGCCGCTGGGCGATGTGACCCGCGCGATCGAGCAGGTCGCGCGCGGCGATCTGGACGCGCGCCCCGGCGAGAATGGCGTGGGCGAAGTGGGCGAACTGCAACGCGCCGCGGCCCACATGGTGGCGACCCTGCGCGCCAATCTGGACGAGCGTGACCGCCTGCAGGCCGCGGAACTGGCCGCGCGCGAGGAACAGGCCCGCAAGGACGCCGAGGCGCGCGCCCGCCAGGCCCAGGATGCGAGCCAGTCCGAACAGGCGCGCCGCGAGAAGGCCGAGGCAACGGCCCGCGCCGCGACGCAGGCCCGATTTGAACGCGCGCTGGACGAGGTGCTGGGCCGGGCCCAGGCGGGCGACTTTTCGGGCCGGATCGACGCCGTGCTGGCCGAACCCGCGCTGGAACAGATCAAGGCGCGTGTGAACAGCCTGCTGGCCGCCGTCGAGGACGGGTTGGGGCGCACGCTGCCCTTCCTCGACGCCCTGTCACGCGGTGACCTGACGGCCCGGATCGACGGACACCTGGAAGGCGCCTTCGCCCGCCTGCAGGAAGACGCCAACAGCGCCGCCGCGCGCATGGCCGAGACGATCACGCAGATCGCCGACACGGCCGATACCGCAGCGCACAGTGCGGCCGACCTGACCGCGGCCACGGGCGACCTGGCCAAGCGCACCGAACGCAGCGCGGC